>JAIPFG010000123.1 GCA_021736745.1 Pseudomonadales bacterium | reverse complement strand
GCCTGAAAGGCTAATATAACTTAGCCCAGGGGAAGCGAGCGCAGCGAGTGCCGCCCTGGGTTTAAGTATCGCCCAACCCGCATCTCACTCCTCGCACCCGGCAGGCGCCAGCCTGCCGGGTGCGAGGAGTGAGAAAAATTGCGTGTCTTACGAATAATCTTACAACTTCGCCTCTGGCAGAGGAGCTCCAGCGACCGCTGGCAGTTTAACAGTAAACGTACTTCCCTTTTTGATTTTGCTTTCTACGCTAATCGTCCCATGGTGGGCGGTTATGATATATTTTACGATACTGAGCCCCAGTCCGCAACCTTCGGAATGCCGGGCGAGCGATTGATCAACCTGGTAGAATCGGCCGAAGATCGCCCGCATGGCCCGTTTGGTCATGCCGATGCCGTTATCGCTTATCGCAAAGCAGACCCACGGGTCCTGTTGATAGACCTTCAGGCGAATCTGCTTGTTCTCATGGGTGGTGTATTTGCAGCCGTTATCCAGTAAATTTGTCAGGACCGTGACGATCGCATCGTGGTCGGCTTCAATTTGGGGCAGGTCATCAGCGATGTCAATGTCCAGTTGACAGTTGTACTGGGCGAATTTGGTTTGGACCGTCTCAATGGCATCTTCGACGATGTTCAGCGGGGAGGTTGGCAGGATGTCAAACGACTGTTTATTGCGTTCCATGCGTGAGAAGGTCAGGAAGTTTTCGATCAGACGTGTGAGCCGCTGGTTTTCCTTGCTCATCAATCGCAAGTAATCTTCAACCTGCTGCTGGTCTTTGTAACGGCCTTCCAGTAGCGTGTCGGTGAGAACCCGCATGGAGGCCAGGGGGGTTTTGAGTTCGTGAGAGACCGTGGCGATAAAATCGTTTTTAAGCTTGTTCAAACGTATCTGACGACTGACCACCCGCATCGCGACGAACCCGGCGGTAAGGATAACAATGATCACCAGCAGCCCCGCCCAGAGATAGACCGCCGATTGCTCTCGAGCCGCCTTATCGAAAACATCGCCATCGGTGAAGTACAGTTCGATATGCCAGTCGGGATAGTTGCTGGCGAGGGATGCGGTCATAAACGGCTTTCCCGGGCATATTTCTGCCCCGGCGACAATATTCCCACTGGAATTTATAATACGGCAGCAGGCCGAATAGTCTCGCCATGTTTTGCCGTAGGTGGCCATATCGACTGCGATATCGTCAAGGGTTTGGAGGATAAGAATAGTATGGGCTTTATGGCGTATGGGCATCGCCCAGCTGTTTTCGGCCCAGTTCAGCTCGTTAAGTGTGTTGCTCTGGTAGCCCTGGAAGGTGGCGGCGTTGGGGAATTTTTCCATGGCCTGGGCGGTGAGCTTTTCGATTTCCAATGCTTTTTGGGCTTTGTTCAACGTGGATTGGAATTCGGGTGTTTCATCAAGTTTTTCCATGTGGACTAATTCAATAGCCTTGTTTAGTATGAATTGCCGTGTCGAGGAGGCCATCGGCAGAAAGTGTGCATCTTTTAATTGTGAGTTATAGTTGGATGCGTCCGTCAGTAATTGCCTCAAAGCAATCTCGTAGTTTGGGTCGGTTGGGTCGGTTTCTGGTGATGTTTTTCGGTTCAGCTCCGCCAGTAAAACCCACGCATGGGCTCTAAGGGCAATGGAAGCGTTGGTCGGATTGGGCGGTAGGGGCCCGTAGGCTAATAATTGGCACGATTGGATGGCTTCAGGAAAATTATCCACTTTTTTCAGACAGCGGGTTTGCCCCATCAGGGCGGTCATGCGGGCAAAATCGTCTTGGGAGCTAGCAGCCAGGTCCTTGTAAAGCGTAATGGCCCTGGGGTAGTCATTTTGAACGAATTCAAGCTTCCAGGCCTGGCCATACTGGGAGGGAAGGTTTTCGGTATCCCCAGAGCTAACACGCTGAATGGGATAGACCGGTTGACCATCCTGCCCGTAAATCACCATAGCGCGGCAATAGCTATTTTTCTCAGCGGTGCCATTTTCTGATAATCCCAGAAAGTCGGCAAATAATTCGATAGGGGGGACGGATGACGCTTTTTCCTTTATCCCATCAAACCGCTTCTGCCATCGGTCCTCAACTATAGCATTCAATTCCTCCATCCGCTGCTGATAGGTATCGATCAATTTCTGCCGCGTTGCCAGCCGTTCATTTCGAACCGCCTCGGTCATAAACCACAACAGACAGGCACTAGGCAATAAAACCGCCGCTGAGAGTATTACAATCAGCAGCCGCATCTGCCCGGCGTCTGTATATTGTGGTTCGTGTTGCTTCATGATATTAATGCAAAGCAGGAGGGTATTGCGCCCACCTGCCTTGGATGTGAAGTCGTAGGATGGGTTTTGCCCATGCTGTTAGTTAATTTTCAAATATTCCACATGAACATACTCTGGGGTTGCATCCAGGATTTTTAACTGGCATTTATCGCCGTTGGGGGTTTTGAGAATATAAGTGCTGTCTTTGGTGATTATGTGGACAGTGTAATCCGAGAAAGTGTCCGCAGATGGCAGGGCAGGGCCTTCTACCTGGCGTATTGTTGTGCCATTAAAGAGCAGGAGGCCCGGCTGGTTCTTGACATAATCGTAGCCAACATGTCCCATGTTTTTATGCTGATTTGTCCTGTCATAAGGTTCATCTTTTGTGTATGTATACCAACCGTAACCGGGTGATATCACCATTATTCGTTGTTTTTTAAAAGAACCGTCAATGTCATATATTTTAGGCTGGTATGGCCCGGCTGCTCCATGCTGCTGCATACCCATCATCGGCATAATGATCGGAGAAAGCTTACCCAACGGCGGCAGTTTATCCAGACTGACATTGATATTAAACTGATCATCCCGTTCGACAGTTCTCAGCATTAAGCTGGTCTGCGGGCATTCCTGTGCGAGTTGGGCGATAACTGAGGCCATGGGATTTGCCCGACCGTTTCTGAAATGTCTGGCGTCAATGTTCATAATGCCATTGGCAATTTTTAGTCCGCCGGCAGCGTTGACTAACGCCAGCTTACTGGTTGAGGCCGGTAGCTGGCTCAGTGGTTCGGATAGGGGGCCACTGTTTAGGGCACATTGGCGATTATTGACAGCCCCAAGGGCACTGTTAAGAATGGCCGGGTTGAAGGTTAAAATGGTACTCTTGCCCGCCTGCCCCAGATAAAAATAAAATGCAGGTTTACTGCGTGATGTCTGGAATCCATATCGGTTTGGATGGTTAACATCTTTCTGGGGCAGTTGACCAAATTGGTCCATCGCTGCGAACAGTTCCAGAATCGTCAATGCCTGGGAAAGAAGCTGTTTTGTTTTGGCGGGATTATTACTGGTAATTGCCAAACCCATGCAGCTCATGGCCGACAGTTCGGCTTCAGGGAGTTCCATAAATTGCGGCATGGCGAACAGGTTGATCTGCTGGATATTGGCAAACAGCTCCCTGCCGATGTCCAGACCGGTTAGTTTGGTGAGTTTGTCGCCGGCGAGATTGTTGTTACCATTACCCAATGCGATGCTGATCAGAGCTACCGCTTCAGAGGGGACCGCTTCAAAACCATCGCAGGTAAGGTTCGGCGTACGAATCATCCCATAAGGCAGACAGGCCTGGTCTTTCTGAAAATCAATACTTCCATGGAGCGTTAGACCATCTTTTCGCAAATTAATATACGATAAGATCGAATCAATGCTGGTGGGGTCAACGAACTGTTCAACCGCCTGAAACTGTTGACGTGTGCCTTTATCGCGATTCATCTGCTCGGCAATGGCTTTATAGGCGGTTTGGCCGTTAACCCAGTAGGTGACCAGGTTTTCTTCGCGATTTTTTCGGCTGATTCGGGCAAACACTTTATTTTGCGAAACCAGGGTCGGCTCGTTGCTAACCCCTTTATATTGCTTAACGCACCATTCAAGCTGAGTGCGAGGTCTGGCAATGATAATCACTTCATTATCATATGCACAGCCCACTTCAGATATGGGTGCCTGTTGAATATTTATCGTGGCCATCCCTTCAACAGGATTACCTGGAACACCTGCCATGCCAAGCCCTGCCATAATGAGCCCGCGAAGGGCATCACTCTTACCGGGATAGAATACCGCTACAATATTTGGGTTGCCACGGGTGATATCACCACTAGCACCCACGGCGAACCCGCGAATTTTCTTAAATTCCGTCATCATGCTCGGATTGAATAGTGCCCCTATCATCCCGGCGGAGGTCACAGAACCATTGTTTTGATTCGGTTGACGGGTATTTGCGTTAATCATGGCAAGGGGATTCTCAAGCGGTGTTCCCTTGAGCATATTGACAATCGTTTCGACCTGATGACCTGGGCTGCCCATTTCGCCATATATCATGGTGTCCGCCGGCATCAAAGCGGCCGGATCGGGGTTCACCATATCATTAAGAAGGGGCTTTACCTTTTCGATAAGATGGGTCTGGCCGGGATATTTCTCCATTAACGTGGTAAATGCCACCCGTGCCTGCTGATCATTCTGTTTTTTCAGGTGACACATCCCCAGCCGATAGTACGCCTGTGCCAGGTAGCTCTCCTTCGCCTGGACATCTTCTGCAATTTTCGCGTAGATCGCGATCGCCGCGTCCAGATTGCCCTCCACCTCCTCCTGAAAGAGCCCTTCCTGAAGGAGTTCACCCGCCGATGTGGCCGATTGGGCGGTTAATGTGCCCTGAAACAGCAAAATCGCTGCCAATACCGTTAGAATACCTGTTTTAATTCCATTCATGTCCGTTTTCCTTTCCTGAAAAATTAAATAAAACAATTATGTACACTATACGGCCGGTATTGTACAAACCCAATATTACAGAATTGTTACGGCTTTGTCACTTTTAGAATTTTTAATTAAAAATCAATAGCTTTTGCATATTATATTTCATAAGTAATTGTATATAAAAGACATACGGTGATTTATCTTTGAGGAGAAACTAATAAGATACACAAATTATAAAAAATAATTTGACATAGTGTTGCATGTACACTATACTTATTGTGTGTAATACACTTATCGGAGTAATGCTATGAGTTATACATACGAATATTCGAGACCGGCGTTGACGGTGGATTGTGTTGTTTTTGGTCTTGACCAAGACGATTTGAAGGTGCTTTTGATTCAGCGAGGGCTTGAGCCGTTTGCGGGTCAATGGGCGTTGCCGGGGGGATTTGTCCGTATTGACGAATCTCCGGAGGCCTCCGCACGTCGTGAGCTACAGGAAGAGACCGGGGTCAGGGATGTGTTTTTAGAGCAGCTTTATACCTTTGGCGAGCCGAGCAGAGACCCGCGTGAGCATGTGATTAGTATTGCCCATTATGCCCTGGTGAATTTAGATGACCATGAGATACGCGCGGCAACCGATGCCCGTCAGGCCGGGTGGTTTGCGATTGACGATGTGCCTACATTGGCATTTGACCATGGTACGATATTAAAAATGGCCCATGATCGTTTATGCGGGAAAGTTCGCTATCAGCCGATAGGATTTGAGCTTTTGCCGGATAAGTTTGCTTTGAGGCAGTTGCAGAATTTGTATGAGAAGGTATTGGATCGACAGATTGATAAGCGCAACTTTCGTAAAAAAATCCTGAGCATGGGAATCCTCCAAGAACTTGACGAAGTGGAAACGGATGTATCCCACAGGGCGGCGCGGCTATATCGTTTTGATAAGGGAAAATATAATGACATGTTTAAAAATGGATTTAATTTTGAGATATAACTTGTAAGGAAATTGGATAATAATGATAAAAGTACAATGTCCATACTGCAACGAATACATGAAGGCTGAAGACTGGAAAAACGGGATGTTTAATAATTGTATTTGCTGTGATAAAAGATTTGAATGGTGGGATGTATCTGACTGTTATAGTGGTTCTCATTTTGCATTTCATCAATTCATTTGGTTACTTGAAAATGATTTTAAATATATTGATAAAATGATTAGCAAACAATTCTCTATCGTAATTCGCAAAAGATGGATTGATAACAATTTATTAGAATATTATGCACTTGGGACACCTGATCTTGAATTCGATATTGTCGATATATTTAAAAAAATAATTGAAAGAAAATATATATACAAAACTTTAAATGATCGTCACGTGACCTTGTCGCGTTGATTTATTGATAGATTAAATAGCAGGAATAGGATACTTAGAGGAATATATAATGGATGAACAAGATATGGAAAAATCAAAAATCCAATACGCATGGTCAGATGCATGGCTATTATGTTCTATTGTAATTGTAGCTGGTGATAATGCTGCAACTTTGGTCAATATAATTGCTGCTGGAGATTGGCGGAATCATGCAATTTTTACTACTCGTCAACTTCGAGGTGGTTTGGCAAGGCTTTCGGCTGGAGGTTTTATTACAGAAAATGAAGAGGGCTTTGTACCTTCTGAGATCGCAAAAAAAGAAGGAAGACGTGTTGAGGACTATGAGATACTGCTTGGATCGAGAAAGAAAAATCCTGATGCGATCAATAGAAAGTGGTGTTACCCAGGGATTACTGAAGAAACAGTTGGAGAAGCATACCAGGAATATTTGAAGATGATTAAGGGTGCAAAAAATGACTAATTGTTCTAATAAAATTCGTGGCTTAATCCTTGGAACAGCCGTGGGCGATTCTTTAGGATTACCCGCCGAGGGGCTTACCTCGCAAACGATTAAAAAGCTAAGATGATCAAACTGGAAGCATAGGTTTATTTTTGGTAAAGGGATGGTTAGCGACGATACTGAGCATACTTTGTTTGTCTGTCAGGGGTTGCTTTGTCATCCTGATAGCGTAAAGCGTTTTAAGAGGGCGTTGGCCTGGAAGTTACGCTGGTGGTTTCTGGCACTTCCGGCGGGTATTGGGCTGGGGACGGCCAGGGCGATTATAAAACTATGGCTTTTTATTCCGCTAAGTAAAAGTGGCGTTTTTACCGCCGGTAACGGCCCTGCCATGCGAAGTGCGATTATTGGTGCCCGCTTTTATGATGATACCAGCAAGATAAACGACTTTGTAAAAGCGTCAACCGAACTGACGCACACCGACCCAAGGGCATTGGTTGGAGCTGCCGCTATAAGCTATGCTGCGGCATTGGCAGTGACCAGTGAAAAAGAACAAAGACCTGATGTAAGACCATTTTTTAATTCTTTGCGTTCTCTCAGCAGTCAGGAAGACAAAGAATGGCCTGCGCTTGTTGACCTGATAGAAAACGCTTTAAAAGATAAATTAAGTGTTGCTGATTTTGCCATGAAAATGAACCTGGCCAAAGGTGTTACCGGCTATATTTACCATACCGTACCGGTTGCACTCTATTCATGGCTGCACCATTACGGCGATTTCAAAAGGACCCTGACAGAAGTACTTAACTGTGGTGGCGATACCGATACTGTAGGTGCCATAACTGGGGCACTGGCAGGAGCGACTGTTGGAGAAGATGCTATTCCGGCTGAATGGATCGAAAATATTATGGAATGGCCCCGAAGTGTTTCTCTACTTCGCAAGGTTGCCGACGCTTTATCTACTGGTAATAACTCACCATCAGGCAGCATAAAGTATTTTTGGCCGGTCGTAATTGTCAGAAATATATTTATGCTGGCTGTTGTATTTGGACATATATTTTTACGATTGATACCCGCGAGAATCAGACGATTTATTCGCATATAAAATTTTACAGAAAGGAAATAGTTATGTTTGGATTCAGATTTATAAAAGTTCAACCTACAACCTATCTGCTGCAATATCGTAACGGGAACCTGGTCCGTGAAGGCAATGGGTTATCATTTTTCTATTTTGCCCCAACGGCCTCTCTGGTCTCTGTCCCGGTGGCCAGTGTGGATATGCCATTCATCTTCGAGGAGGTCACCGCTGATTTTCAGGATGTTACCATGCAGGGCCAGGTGACCTATAGAGTCTCTGACCCTGTAAAATTATCACAAATGCTCAATTTTGTATTGGACAACAGGGGGGCAGGCTATGTTTCTGATGACCCCCACAAATTGCCCCAACGAATCATCAATCGCATTCAGGTCCTCATGAGAGCCGAATTGCAGGCTTTGTCGCTGCGGCAGGCCCTGCAGGCTTCGGATATGCTGGTTGAAAAAGTCTCAAAGAGCCTTGCCTCTTCTGAAGACCTCCAATCACTTGGCATTGAAATACTCGGCCTCTCGATCCTGGCAGTCAAACCAAACCCCGAGACCGCCCGTGCCCTGGAAGCCCAGATGCGTGAACAGTTATTGCGTGAATCTGACGAAGCGATATACGCACGCCGGAACGCCTCTGTCGAACAGGAAAGAGCGATCAAGGAAAACGAGCTTAATACCGAAATCGCCGTAGAGAACAAAAAACGAGAGATCCGTGAAACTCAAATGGACGCCGAAAGAGCTGTTCAGGACAAGCGTAGAAAACTCAACGAAGAAAAGATGGCAGAGAAAATCGCACTTGAGCAAAAGAATGAAGAACTTGTTGCGATTTCGGTTGGAAATATGAAAAAGGAAGCCGATGCAAAGGCCTACGGTGTATCGGCCACAATGAAAGCGGTCGCACAAATTAATCCCAAGATCGTCCAGGCCCTAACCAGCTCAG
>JAIPFG010000122.1 GCA_021736745.1 Pseudomonadales bacterium | reverse complement strand
GATGGTAGTGTGGGGTCTCCCCATGTGAGAGTAGGTCATCGTCAGGCTTCAAATATAAAACCCCGTCCTCGAAAGAGGGCGGGGTTTTTATTTGGGCTGAGAAAAGGGGCTTCTTCGTCGCTAGAGACTCAAATGCCGGAAGTGTTTTAACCGGTGGCAACAAACCAATGAGCGACCGCAGGCTGAGACAGCAAAGCCAGGCCAGGAATGTTCATCGTCAGCCTTTACCTTAATCCCCCCCCGATAAGCAGTGGGGGTAATGAGCCCATTGATACCCCCAGGTTAATTTGTCGGGCTAGTAGCTGTGCTTCTGTATTAGAGGTTAAGCCGACAAAAAAGGCCGCCATTTGGCAGCCTTTAGGTAATAATTAGGTCTTACTGGCTAAGACTCGAGCACATACTCGCCAGGAGCATCTTTAATCCCCTTATAGCCTTTTGCCGCATTTCCGATTCTGGGCGGTTTCCGTTTATCGCTCATTTGTTGGTCAAGCCATTGGTCCCAAACAGGCCACCAGGAGCCTTGGTTTGTTTCAATACTATCTTGCCATGTCTCGGCGCAGATGTATTTGTCGTGTGGTTTACGGGTATGCACTTGGTAACTTCTGCGAGGATGGCTTGGACCGCTAATAATACCAGCGTTGTGGCCGCCTGATGTCAGTAAGAATGTTAACTCATCATTGGTGAGTTGATGTAACTTATAAACGGACTTCCAGGGAGCAACATGGTCGGTTTGCGTGCCAACCACAAACATAGGAGCTTCGATATCCGACAGAGAAACCTTACGGCCGTTAACGGCGTAATGCCCCAGGGCCAATTCATTATCCAGGTACATTTTGCGGAGATATTCATGATGCATCTGATAGGGCATGCGGGTACCGTCGGCATTCCAGGCCATCAGATCGTTCATGAAACTTTCTTCTCCTAGGAAATACCTTTGGATCATTGGTCCCCAGATTAAATCGCCTGGACGAAGTGCTTTAAAAGCATCGCCCATGTTATCAGCATCGAGGTAGCCTTGTTTCCACATAAGGCTTTCGAGGAAAGCCAAATGGCTATCATTGAGAAAACGCTTAATATCGCCTGGTTCTGAAAAATCAGCTTGTGCGGCAAGTAGTGTAATGGAATTAATAAGGTCATTTCTTTGGCCAGCGAGTGCAGCTGCGCCGATAAGCAGCAAGGTGCCACCGATACAATAGCCCACGGTATTAATTTTTGTGTTAGGCACAATCGCTTGTACAGCTTTCAAGGCTTCCATCAAACCCATATCAAGGTAAGAGTTCATGCCTAAATCACGCTCTTTTTCCGTAGGGTTCTTCCAAGATATCATAAACACGGTTTTACCTTGGTCAACTAGATATTTAACCATGGAATTCTTGGGAGAAAGATCCAGAATATAGTATTTCATAATCCAGGGAGGAACGAAGAGAACAGGTTCTTTGCCGACCAACTCAGTAGACGGGTTGTACTGTATCAGTTCAATCAGTTGGTTTTGATAGACAACCTTACCGGGAGTAATGCCAATGTTTTTACCCACGACAAATTGTTCAGCACCAGCTGTTCCGTTGCCATTGCCGCCATTTTCCTGTTGTACATCCTGTACCAGATTTTCGAGTCCCCGCTTGAGATTTTCGCCCTGCTCAGCTTTTGTTTTTTGAATGATGTCAGGATTGGTGATTGGAAAATTCGCGGGTGATAACAAGCCAAGAATCTGCTCGTTAATAAAATTTACCATTTCTTCATGGTCTTTGGTTAACCCGTCAACATTGCCGGTCGCTTCTTTAAACCATTGCTGAGCCAAAAGGTAGGATTGAGAAAAGAAATTGAAGGGGAAGCTGTTCCAGCTTTCCTTGCTGAAAGTACGGTCATTAATGGTTGAGGGTGGCTCTAATTCAGTGCCTTTCTCGGTAATTGACTCAGCGGTATAAACACCCAGTTTGTAAAGCTTGTTGGCTAAACTTTGGATCAATTGTAACTGTTTTCCAGGGGAGAGAGACAAATGACCGAGCCAATCAATATAGGCATTGATTAAGCCGATTGGTGACATTCCTTTGGTGATTTTTGCGATTGCCGCTCGAAACTCCTGGTTGATACGCGTGGCAGACTCGTCGTCTACAAACTGGAACTCGTTGATTAAATTATTGAGCTGACCAGTAAAATCAGCTGGTTTTGTGCGCGCCGGTTCAGGCATCTTAAACTCCAAATATTGTGCAGTGCAAAATTTATGGCAATTCTATATCCTTTTGGAAAAAGGTCAAAGCTTTATCACTATTTTACCTTGAGAGCATCATTCAAAGGAGTAAGTTTTCAACTAATTGGACAAAACTCACTGGTTTCAAGCTTGGCAAACCCTATTTTAGTCGCTATAGTGCAAACAATACCCATTTATATGATTTAGTCACTGATGACCTACTCATTCAAACACAGCGCGATTTCCAGAACCTGTGGCCCTGTGGCCGCAGTATCTTCATATCTTGCCGTTGCACATCTGCTTCATCGTCTCCTGCCTTAGGGCAGACAATTTCCTCTACCCATTAGTTTAGTTACCAATTTTATTTTACAGCCAGCGGTGTTTTGTGGTTTAGCACATCTACCCGCGTGGTTATAATAGCCGAGTTCAGATGGAGTATATAATGACTAAAGAACGCTTGATTATATTTGATACTACCTTACGTGATGGTGAGCAGAGCCCTGGTGCTTCCATGACCAAAAACGAAAAAGTACGTATCGCTAAAGCGCTGGAGAAAATGCGTGTCGATGTTATTGAGGCTGGTTTTGCAATTGCCAGCGTGGGTGATTTTGAAGCCGTTAGAGCTGTTGCCGAAGCTGTAAAGGAAAGTACTGTCTGCAGCTTGGCACGAGCTAATGTGGCGGATATTGAACGTGCTGCTGAAGCTTTAAGACCTGCTAAAACTGCACGGATTCATACTTTTATAGCCACTTCGCCCATCCATATGAAGTATAAACTGAAGATGACACCGGAGACAGTACATGAGCAGGCAATCAAGGCGGTTAAATTGGCTCGTCAATTTACCCATGATGTAGAGTTTTCTCTTGAAGATGCTAGTCGCTCGGAATTTGAGTTCATGTGTCGAATAATCGAATCGGTGATTGATGCTGGAGCGAATACAATTAATATTCCTGATACGGTCGGTTATGGTGAACCGCTTGAATATGG
Source organism: Pseudomonadales bacterium (assembly GCA_021736745.1). Lineage (GTDB taxonomy): Bacteria > Pseudomonadota > Gammaproteobacteria > Pseudomonadales > IMCC2047 > JAJFKB01. Next base: position 5,382 of record JAIPFG010000122.1, on the reverse strand, counting down.
GCAGATGATTGGCCGACTGATCCAGAATATCCCTAATTCTGATAAAGCCGTTTTTTCGGTGCATTGTCATAATGATTTGGGCTTGGCGGTAGCTAATTCATTATCGGCGGTGGTCAATGGCGCGCGGCAAGTTGAATGTACTATTAATGGTTTGGGTGAACGAGCCGGTAACGCTTCCCTGGAAGAAGTGGTAATGGCGGTTAAAACCCGTCGTGATGTCTTTCCTGTGGAAACGGGGATTGATACCACTCAAATAGTACCGGCATCCCGACTGGTTGCAAGCGTTACGGGGTTTCCGGTACAGCCCAATAAAGCCATCGTTGGCGCCAATGCCTTTGCGCATGAGTCGGGTATTCACCAGGATGGAGTGCTTAAGTTTCGGGAAACATACGAAATTATGCGTGCCGAAGACGTGGGTTGGAATACCAACAAATTGGTTCTTGGAAAGCATTCAGGACGAGCTGCCGTGAAGGCACGCTTTGAAGAATTAGGTATTGAGTTTGCGAACCAGGATGAACTCAATGAGGCCTTTACCCGCTTTAAAGCACTGGCGGATAAGAAGCACGAAATTTTTGATGAAGATTTGCAGGCATTGGTAACGGATGTACAGGAAGCCCATATAGAGGATTTGTACCAACTGGAATTCCTGGAAGTAACCTCTAAAACCGATAGTACACCAAAGGCTAAGATTGCATTGAATGTTGGCGGTGAAATTAAGCAGGCTGAAGCGGAAGGGAGTGGTCCAGTGGATGCCACTTATAGAGCAATCGAAGCGATTGTGAGCAGTGACACCAACCTACAATTGTACTCGGTCAATGCCATTACCAGCGGCACTGACTCTCAGGGTGAAGTGACAGTGAGGTTAGAAAAGGGTGGCCGGATTGTTAATGGTTTGGGTGCGGATACGGATATAGTGATTGCGTCGGCCAAGGCCTATCTGAACGCGCTTAATATTATCCTTTCCAAAAGTGTACGCGCCCACCCTCAAGTAGAGGGGGTTTAATGGTGCAGAGACTGGAATTTTGAATCCGGATATGCGTGATTATTTGCAGGCAATGGGTGTTCAAACTTGGACACCCAGAGTCGCTTTGCCCGGTGCGAAGCAAACGGCATTGGCTGTGGAACAACTGTTGGATAGACCTGCCGAGGGGACACCGAGTGTCACTTCGGTTGTTCCCGTTTTAGATGAGGAAAAGAGGAAATCGTCCGCAGTCAATCGCTCGTCATTTCGAGACATGGATTTTCAGGATAGCCATCCGTTCGCTATGTTGGCTCTGCTTTATCCTGGGAACTGTTTGTTAGTAGGGGATTTTTCAGTTGAAAAAGAGTCATACCTTTCCAGTGCACAACACCGACTCTTGTCGGATTTACTCTTCACCCTCGGCGTGGCGGACCCGGAATCGGCGAAGCCCCAATTCTTTACTTGGCCACAACAAAAACAAGAGCGGGATCAGAATGGTAACTTAGCGCTGGAGGCGGTTCAGGCATTTTTAACGGCTCAAACTTCGGGGCAAAAAATACGATTTGTGTTGATCATGGGTGAGTCGTCTGCTCGTTATATTTTGCCCCACGAGGCATCATTGACGTCATCGAGAGGTAAGCTATGGTCTGTATTGGATTTCCCTGCGCTTATCACTGATAGTCTGGATCGTCTGTTGGAACAGCCATTGTTGAAAAGAGAAGTTTGGCGCGATATTCAACCCTTGTGTCGATTGATTGCGAATGGCGCTTGATGGCAGTTTTTGAATTACCTGATACATTTAGTCTTCGGCCAATGGTGTTGGATGACCTGGAGCACGTGCTAACGATTGAACAGCGGGTCTATGAATTTCCTTGGAGTAAAGAAAATTTTACCAGTTGTCTAGCGGCTAACTATGAGTGCTGGATACTCCTGTGTGATAATACGCCTATCGGGCATGCGGTGTTGTCAGCGGCCGCAGGCGAAGCACATTTACTCAATATTAGTATTGATGAAGCTTATCAACGGAAGGGGTTAGGGAGGATACTGCTTCGATATATGCTGGCGAGAGCTGAAAAAAGGGATGCTAAAGTGATTTTCTTAGAAGTCAGAGTATCGAATATAAAAGCGTTTCAGCTTTATCAGTCCGAAGGGTTTAATGAGATAGGAGTTCGTAAAGGTTATTACCCTGCGGAGAAAGCTCGTGAAGATGCGATGGTATTAGCCATTGAGTTATAAAAAATACATGAATACTGTGAAGCGTTCCTATAATAAATAAATTGCCGAAGTCCGGCAAAGGCGAAACGAAAATGCCAAAAAGAGACGAAGACGATATAGACATAATGTCCGGTTTATCAGTGGACCGCGATGATGCACGCTATCGACAGCAAACCAGGAAAAATCAGACGTCAACGGGCGCATCATCAAATGGGGTAAAAACCGCTTCCATAAACTCAGGTATAAAGAAGGGGCGGACGTGGATATTTTCTACTGTTTCTACGGCACTACTGTTAGTTTGCGCTGCACTTGCTTTTCAGGTTTGGCAGGTTAACAAAAAATCACAGATAGCCGAAGGGGAATTAGCGGGTGCGATTAAACGAATCGATCAGCTGAGCCGTGAGGTTTTTGTAACGGGTACAAGCGTGACGCAATCAGGTACGGAAATAGAGGAGAAATTCAAATTTTTTGATTCTGAAATCCGTAAGCTTTGGGATGTTTCCTATAAACGGAATAAAACAGCGATTGAAAATAATGCCGGTCAAATTAAGTCGTTAGCTGCGGAATTAAAAACTGCCTCAAATGAAGTAAAGAATGGTCAATCAAAATTGAGTTCACTCCAAAAACAACAGGCAGAGTTAACGAATAAATTAAAACAAATGAATAGTCAGCTGTTAGCGGAAAATACAACCTTAAGGGCTGCAGTGGAAGATCATACGGAACAACTCCTGTTGTTGCGAAGCGAGTTGGAGATTATGCAAACTCGGTTGAAGGATACGCCAAAGGATCTGGCTAGACGTTTACAATCCAACGAAGAAGCCATAGAAGCAATTGATGCCGCCCGTCGTCAGTTGATCAGTAGTATTACTCAGTTGCAGGCCAGGGTGAACCAACTCCAGACAGGCACCAAATAAACAGGCTTCCAATTCCTGGAAAAGTTTGATGCTAAGGCTGGTTTGGAAGTTCTGGGGAACCACAAGTTTTACCAGTAAAGACCTGCAGGAGATAGAAGTAAAAAGATAATAATCCCCAGACTAAACCAACCACGACCCCGGCATCGAGAATACCTCTCCAGGGTTGCGTCAGCAGATGGGCCAACTGGACAAGGCTAATAATCGTTAATGTCAGAAGCACTGTTGTTATTTGACGTTTGCGTGTTGTGTAAAAAAATCCCATGCAAAAAAAGGGAGCCAACAGGGTATGCCGCAATCTTGGGTTTTTGAACAGGTGGAAACAGCGAGCGGCAACGCGGGGAGAGAACTTTAATTGAAAACCTTTGTAGCCTTCCATATAGGCCATAAAGAATAGGGTAAAAGCCAATAATACCCAGTGATACCAGGATAATGGGCCATTGAAAGTATTCAGCGCAATTTGACCCAATCGGAAGATGGCGCTAATTAATAATAGGCTAATCCCCAATACCGCCCAGACCGTTCCTGCTAGTCCATGCAATTGATTTGTGTTCAATGAGACCTCAAAAGCTTATACCTGAGTCTTTTAAAGGCGCTTATTATAGGGATTTGCATGCACTAAACCTAGTGGTAAGATGCGTGTTAGACCGCATACGGTGTAATCTAAATGGCTCTTGGTAAGCCTACAATATGAGGAAATGGCACGATGAAAAAAATATTAGCCCCTGTCACTTTTGCGCTTTGCGCCTTTTGCGCATCCTATACTTTTGCGGAGTCTTGTTCTGAACCGAGCGATGTTCAACTTCCGGATGGCGCTTCAGCAACTACGGATGAGATGGTGGCGGGGCAGCAGGCTGTGAAAAAATACATCGCGGACGGGGAAGCCTTTCTCGGCTGCATGGAGGAAGCAGAAGAGGCTAACGCTGACAGCCTGAGTGATGAAGTGAAAAAGGCAAATGTTGAACGCTATAATGCCGTAGTCGATAAGATGCAAGTATTGGCGCAAAACTTTAATGAGCAAATTAAAGCTTATAAAGCAGCTCAAGCGGAGCAGTAGTCACGGAAATATTAATGACCGTTAATTGAGGGAAATAAGATTAACGGTCATTCCTTGAATTTCGTCACGTCATCCGTATACAACTCAAAGCTACTCAGTACAGATTGTCAGTATAAAAATTATAAAATTGTTTCGCCGTGCGACCGCTACGAGAACCTCGGGTCATGGCAAATAGCCGCGCCTCTTCGTGTAGCCGTTGACGATCGCCGGGGAACTCTTTGAAATAACTGTCCACTATGGCTAAGTAGCCATCGAGACTAATGGAATGGAAGGAAACCCAAAGACCAAAACGGTCTGAAAGAGAAATTTTTTCCTCCACGGCGTCACCATAGTGTATTTCGGTGACACTTACCTGTGTTTCCAGATTGTCCTGTCGTTGCTCCGGTACCAGGTGTCGACGGTTGGAAGTGGCGTAAAGCAAAATATTCATTGGGGGCTGTTCGATCGATCCTTCTAAAATACTTTTGAGTGGTTTATAGCTGCTTTCACCTGATTCGAAGGAAAGGTCGTCACAAAATATAATATAGCGAAATGGCTGTTCCTGGATTTCATCCACGATGTCTGGTAAGTCGATAAGATCATCTTTATCCACTTGAATTAACCGTAATCCCGCTTCTTTGTATTGATTCAACAGTGCCTTAACTAGAGCTGATTTACCTGTCCCTCGGGCACCCCAAAGTAACGCATTGTTGGCGGGCAGCCCGTTCAGAAAGCGTTCAGTGTTATAGACTAATTGTTCGATCTGACGGTCTATGCCGACTAAAGATTCAAGCTGTACGGGATCTAAATTGGTCACTCCGCGCAGGCGACCCTTGCGCCTACGCCATATTGCCGCTGGTGTTTCCTCCCAGTTGATCATGCTGCGATTACCTCTTTTCGTTCTTTGGTCCAGTTAGGTGACCTTAAGGGTAGTGTAAATTTTATCCAGAAGATGTTGGGCTTCGGGTTCGCGGAGGATTTCCCTCTGCTCCGCTAGCACCTCTTGAAGAATCGTTTCAGTGGTTAAGGGGTTTGCCAGGACAACACGAAATACAGTAATGGGTTGCCGCCCATGTGATGCTGGCTTCAAAGTTGTACGTGAAACGAAAGTCTTACCACGCTGACGTTGGGTTTTTTGGATCAATACGGTTAACTGGTTTAGCAACCCGTTAACGCACAACTGCTGATCTGTGGTTAAACCCATCAGCTGTTTCTGAATGGGCTGAGGGGTAAGGCGATAGGTTAAGATATTCAGCTGG
>JAIPFG010000121.1 GCA_021736745.1 Pseudomonadales bacterium | reverse complement strand
CTACAACCGGGCTGGGAAGACCGTATGGACCTTTATAATCTCTACCACCTGTTAAACCATCTGAATTTATTCGGTCCAAGCTATTTCAACAAAACAGTCTCAGTTATCAAATGTTACCAATAGACACACTATTTATAATGATTAAGCGACTATAAAGAATGACTTCCAGCCATAATCTATTTTAATTAATAGATAATTTATTTGTTTATGGGCTTGACAGCTCTATGCGCAGCGACTATTCTTCAATTCATCTTGTGTTACTTTATTTCCCATAGAGAAACACATAGTAACAGTTTCCTCCCACACACCTATGTGTGATCCTTACGGATGGCCCCCCGCCATCCGTTTTTTTATCCGCAAGAAAATCTTTATTGGCGGCAAATCCCCAAACACCCCCTGAACCAACAGAGACTCTCTCCGTTTATTGATTACCGACCCATTAGCTCTTATGCTTATACCCTCTCTGCCGATAACCAAGTTACACCTGGATAGGATGGATCAGCAAATAAGCCCATAATGACCACACCACTGAATGACAACACGACCAACAACCAGCCCGTGAGCATTAAACAGCTCAAGGAAATAGTCTCTTATTTCCCTATTGGGGATCGCGTAAGATATTTTCCCGAATATCAGCCAGAGATGACGATGGAGTCACTCGTGCTCGGCTACGAAATCAACGGCCACATTATTTATTCCCAGAACCGGCTGGATATTTTGCATAATGCCGACGAGAAGGGACGCATCAAACTTAACATAGAAGGACAGGAACTGGCGTTCTCTAAAATTCATAGTTTTTGCATTCTTTTACCCGGCAAAGCAGGCGAAGAGTATAAACTAAATTTCTTAAGCAAAGCCTCACTTGGTAGTCGCGGTCAGTTCCGTAACGGCAATGCTATTACCCTGATTGCCCGCTACCAGGAACGCGGCGCCATTATTGTTGAGACCAGCGTCCGTGAATCGATTCTGCCCAAGGAGAGCTACTACAGGAATCATCAGCTTGTACTATTAGATGTTCTAGCGACAAGCCTTGAAATCAGTGAACAACGCACACACCATCGATTAATGTGTCATTTGCCCATCAAACTGGAGCTGAGCGTCAACCAACAATTGTATAACTGTATCCTGGTAAGCTACTCAGAAGTCAGCGCACAAATTCGATTCAATGGCGATATACCGCTTCCCAGCCTTTTAACCGTCGGCGACAACCTTATCATGACACTGAAGCTGGATCAGCTGCACCGTACTTTTGTGATCAAAGGCAGTGTTATGCGCTGCGACCAAGACAGCATTATTATGTCACTACAGAACATACTATCAAGCGGACAATTTTTGCCTTTTGATCTCATCCAGGCGCTTGACGTAAAAGCCTCTTTGCTCCAGTGCCCAGGAATTAGCTAAACAGGCGAAGCAAACGGCTAAACCAAACAACCCCTTCATTCCAAACTGCAGATAATTAATTAACGCCGCCAATGCTTCAGGCCAAGGCGAATTTAATTGTTATCCGCCCCAAGTGTTGCGTACAATACGGCTTTGAAAATGTGATAACTTGGAATACTGGATGACACAAAGACAGCAATCCTTTACAAAAGAAGAATTACTCAGCTGTGGACGCGGCGAAATGTTTGGCCCGGGTAATGCCCAATTACCTATTCCCAATATGCTCATGATCGATCGAATCACCGAAATTTCAGTGGAAAGCGGCGAATACGGCAAAGGCGGAATTATTGCCGAACTCGATATTAGTCCTGACCTCTGGTTTTTTGCCTGCCACTTCCCTGGAGACCCTGTCATGCCGGGTTGTCTAGGCCTTGATGCCATGTGGCAGTTAGTCGGCTTTTACCTCGGATGGATGGGTCATCCTGGAAAAGGTCGCGCGCTAGGTTGCGGCGAAGTAAAATTTGCCGGACAAATACTACCTACCGCTAAAAAAATCACCTATCAGATAGACCTGAAACGGGTTATCACCAGAAAATTAGTCCTAGGTATAGCTGACGGTCGATTATCGGTAGACGGCAAAGAAATTTATTTTGCCAAAGATTTAAGAGTTGGCCTGTTTAAGTCAACGGATAGTTTTTAAGGAATTCTTATGAAACGTGTCGTAGTAACAGGCATGGGAATTGTTTCCTGCCTTGGCAATGATAAGGCCTCGGTTTTAGAATCCCTACTGCAGGGACGCTCTGGAATCCGTTTTAAAGAAGAGTATAAAGAACTTGGCTTACGTAGCCATATCGCCGGCAGCATCAACATCGACGTGGATAGTGCTATAGAACGCCGCCATCGGCGATTTATGAGCGACGCGGCAGCCTTTGCTTACATTGCCATGCAGGAAGCAATAGACGATGCCGGTTTAACGCATGAGCATGTATCCAACGATCGTACCGGTTTGGTCGCAGGTTCTGGCGGGCCGTCACTCTCTAATGTCGTGGAAGTCGCGGATATTTTACGCAGTAAAGGCGTAAAACGTATTGGCCCCTATCGCGTTCCCAAGACGATGAGCAGTACCGTATCCGCCTGCTTAGCCACACCCTATCAAATCAAAGGCGTAAATTACTCGATCACTTCTGCCTGCTCAACCAGCGCACACTGTATCGGTAATGCGATGGAACTGATCCAATTAGGCAAACAGGATATTATTTTTGCGGGCGGCGGCGAAGAAGAGCACTGGACCTTCACCGCTCAGTTTGACGCGATGGGAGCACTCTCAACGAAATACAACGACACGCCGGAACTAGCCTCACGTGCCTACGATATTGACCGCGACGGCTTCGTTATTGCCGGCGGCGGCGCTATGCTGGTCATTGAAGAGCGAGAGCACGCGCTCAAGCGCGGGGCAAAGATTTATGCCGAAATAACCGGCTACGGTGCCACCTCTGACGGCTTCGATATGGTCGCCCCATCCGGCGAAGGAGCAGTACGCTGTATGCGACAAGCACTGTCCAACGTAAAGACTCCCGTGGATTACATCAATGCACACGGCACCAGCACACCGGTTGGTGATATCAAAGAGCTCAATGCTGTGCGAGAGGTATTTCCCGGAAGGACACCCTATGTTACCTCAACCAAATCTCTATCCGGACACTCCCTTGGAGCCGCTGGTGCACATGAGGCCATTTACAGCCTGTTAATGATGGAAAACAACTTTATTGCTGCTTCTGCCAATATCGAGAATCTCGACCCTGAAGCAAAGGGGGTTTCCATTGTTACTGAAAGAATGGATAACGTTGAACTGAATGCAATAATGTCCAACAGTTTTGGTTTTGGTGGAACCAACGCGTCGCTCGTCTTTCAGAAATATCAGGACTAATCTTTACTACCCCCAACACTATGGAGGGGGTTTAGGCTGAAGGGGGCGTCGAAATACGTTCTCTTGTTGCTTCAATCCACTCCGTAGATTGTTGATAAATTTCGTTGACGGTACGCCCTTCCGGATCGATCGGCGCACCAATAACTAAATGCAAGATACCAGAGTTTTTAATAAACCCCCGGGCTGGCCAAATTTCTCCAGCATTATGTGCAACCGGAACAATAGGCTTGCCGGACTTTTCGGCCAGCAAGGCGCCTGTTTTTGAAAATTTACGCCGTTCACCGGGATTGACGCGCGTCCCTTCTGGGAAAATTAATACCCAATACCCCTGCCTCAGCTTTTCAACCCCTTGCTGCAAAATCTGCTTTAATGCACCCGTTCTCGATTTACGGTCAATCGCGATAGGCTTTATCAAGGCTAATGCCCACCCGAAAAAAGGGACCCAAAGTAACTCTTTTTTCAACACCGTACAAAGTGGCGATACGAGTATTTGAAAATAAAACGTCTCCCACTCACTTTGATGATTACTCACCAAAACAGCAGCACCCTCTTGCGGTAGATTTTCTAAACCTTCAATCTGATAACGCACGCCACAACACAGACCGAACCACCATATCACAAACCGGTTGAGCAATATCGCCACCTTAAACCGTTTCGGCAATGCCAGCCAAGGGAGCACTAAAATACAGATAATGGAATGCAACAGCGTTGCGATACTGAAGACGAGAAAAAACAAGGTGGATCTCACAAGTCGAACGAATGCTTTCACCTGAGCTCTTTATATTTTAAATACATTAATGACAAAACTAAGGGGTAAACGAGACATTGATTTGGGCTACGCTAACACTTAGCCGGCCCCTAACTCACAATCATGTTTTACTATTCTGACCATCTCTGAGCGCCAAGGCCTTTGTTTGATCCCAAAAGCTTCTAAAATCTTGCGGCAACCTAACTGTGAATTTAAAGGGCGTGCCGCCCGATAATCATAATCCGCTGTTTTTATCGCCACCATTTGCTGCATTTTCACGGGCACATACTGCTTCACCTCAGTAATGATTTGCTCCGCCAATTGATACCAATTAGTTACCCCTGCACCAGAATAATGATATGTTCCCCAAGCGGTAGAGCCACAGTCAAACTGGAGTGCCATCGCAATGAGCACACGGGCCACATCCGTCGCGGGTGTTGGTGCGCCCAGCTGATCGTCGACAATTGACAACTCTTCACGTTCTTGGCAAAGGCGTATGATCGTCTTGACAAAATTTTTGCCCGTTTCACTAAAAACCCAACTGACACGCAGAATGGCGTACCTATTCAACAACCTGGCTATCTCTAGCTCACCCGCCAATTTGCTGGCACCATAAAGATTAATCGGATGGGGTTCATCATCCTCTAAGTAGGCCGTTGCTTTTGTGCCATCAAAGACGTAGTCAGTTGAAACATGCAACAGCGGCACAGAATTTCGGCTACAGGCTTTCGCTAAATAACGCACACCATCACGATTAACTGCGTAGCAAAGCTCAGCCTCATCCTCCGCTTTATCAACTGAAGTATAGGCTGCGGCATTGATCACACAGGTGGGTTTGGTTTTGCGCATGGCACGTAGCACCTTGCTTTCCCTGGTAATATCTAACTCATCCGATGAGTAAGCCTGATAGTCAATATTTTTTTCATCCGCCAGCGCACAGAGTGCTCTACCGACTTGACCAGTGGAACCGGTAATAAGTAATTTCACCGCTTAATTACTCTTTGCGATATTGCCTCTCATCCGAGCTAGAACGGGATGTCATCATCAAAATCATCGAAACTGGCTGATTGGCTGTCATTACTACTGGACGGAGGTTGTGAAGGAGCAGAGGATGTGCGTGCCGTTCCTGATGACCCAGGATTGGAATCGCTCCCCGAACGGCTGTCTAACATTTGCATGTCGGAGGCGACTATCTCGGTGGTATAGCGTTTGATGCCGTCTTTTTCCCATTGACGGGTGCGCAACGAACCTTCGAGATAAACCTTTGAGCCTTTATGCAAATATTCACCGGCAATTTCCGCCAACTTATTGAAGAACACAACCCGATGCCATTCGGTACGCTCTTGTTGTTGACCACTTTGTTTATCTTTCCAGCTTTCACTCGTGGCGACTGTAATATTAGTTACCGCCCCACCCGAAGGCAGATAACGTGTTTCCGGATCACTGCCACAATTACCCACCAAAATTACTTTATTCACGCCACGCGCCATGGTTTACCCCCTCTTATATGTCATCATTTTTTGACAGATTCTGCTCGTTATTTCGCTGAACCGAAGCTGCAAGATGGTAGCAGATAAACCGCTACCGATAAATCTATAAACCCAAGGAGCTTCTGATTAATTCTTTAATGTCGGCCAGCTTAACTGCAATGCAGAATACATCAACTGCCCCCATCATTGCCAAACTGGTACTGCTGCGAGTCGACACCACTGCGAGAATGAAAAATAAGCGCCTTATGTTTTGTCAGCACTTCGACTTCCCTTATATAATGGTTGGTTTTGGTGCTGTAAAGGAATTTATGAGTAACATCCAATTGCGTGGCGTCCGCACGCATAATTTAAAGAACATCGACCTCGATATTCCCCGCGATAAATTGGTGGTCATCACCGGTCTATCCGGCTCAGGCAAATCCTCGCTCGCCTTCGACACACTTTACGCGGAAGGCCAACGCCGTTATGTGGAATCGTTATCGACCTATGCGCGCCAGTTTCTTTCCATGATGGAAAAACCCGACTTAGACCATGTGGAAGGGTTGTCACCCGCTATTTCTATCGAACAAAAAGCCACTTCTCATAACCCCCGCTCCACTGTAGGGACGATCACCGAAATTTATGATTATTTGCGCTTATTGTTTGCTCGCGCTGGCGAACCCCGCTGCCCAGACCACGGAGAACCGCTGGAAGCCCAGGCGATTAGCCAAATGGTGGATCAGGTACTGGCGCTACCGGCTGATAGCAAACTCATGATGCTCGCGCCCGTCGTGCAGGGACGAAAAGGCGAACATCTGCACCTGTTTAATGAGCTGAAGTCTCAGGGATTCATCCGCGCCAGAATTAACGGCATTATCACCGAACTGGATGAAGTCCCAGCGTTAGAGAAAAATAAGAAGCATGATATTGAAGTGGTTATCGATCGCTTTAAAGTACGCGAGGATATCGAATTACGTTTAGCCGAGTCGTTCGAAACCTGCCTTAACCTGAGCAACGGCATTGCCAAAATTGTGCCCATGGAAACGGATGATACGGGTAATATCAAAGAGCTTCTCTTTTCATCCCTGTTCGCCTGCCCGGTATGCGGCCACAGCATTTCAGAATTGGAACCGAGGATGTTTTCCTTCAATAACCCGGCAGGGGCCTGCGCCAACTGCGATGGTCTTGGCGTCCACCAGTTTTTTGACGAAGATCGCATAGTGCATCAACCCAGCCACAAGATTGCCGAAGGCGCTATTCGGGGCTGGGACAGGCGTAATGCCTATTACTATCAAATGCTCATCTGTGTTGCCAAACACTATGGCTTTGATCTAGACCAACCTTTTGAAGCGCTGGATGACCAGGCTAAAAAAGTTATCCTACACGGCACCGGTGAAGAAAAAGTCGAGTTTAAGTACCTGACGGAACGCGGCGATATCATTATCAAATCCCACCCCTTTGAAGGCGTATTACCGAATATTTCCCGTCGTTACAAATCCACCGAGTCGCAAATGGTACGTGAGGATTTATCAAAATATCTGAGCGAACAACCCTGCCCCTCCTGTCAAGGCTCACGCTTGCGCCGCGAATCACGTCACGTCTTTATCGACGGCAAGAATCTACCGGAAATCACCGCATTACCCGTAGGCAAAGCCATGGTTTACGCCGAGCAGCTCAGCTTGCCTGGAAGGCGGGGCGAAGTAGCGGAAAAAATACTCAAGGAAATTCGCCTGCGTTTATCCTTTCTGGTCAATGTGGGTCTGGAATATCTGACTCTCAGCCGCAGTGCGGAAACGCTATCCGGCGGTGAGGCCCAGCGAATTCGCCTCGCCAGCCAAATAGGCGCGGGCCTAATGGGTGTCATGTACATTCTCGACGAACCGTCTATCGGACTGCACCAGCGGGACAATGAACGTTTACTGAATACCCTGTTCCATCTACGCGATTTGGGTAATACCGTCATTGTGGTTGAACACGACGAAGAGGCCATTCAAAGCGCCGATTATGTGATCGATATCGGCCCCGGAGCAGGCGTACATGGCGGCCAGATTGTCGCGCAAGGAACTCCTGCCGATATTCGGGCAAACCCCAACTCCATTACCGGTCAATATTTGTCTGGCACCCGTGAAATCAGCATACCCGAACAGAGACACCCCTTCGATAAACACAAAGTACTGCGCTTGGAAGGCGCCAGCTCTAACAACCTAAAAGAGGTCGACATCGATATCCCGCTAGGGCTGATGACCTGCATCACGGGTGTTTCAGGTTCCGGAAAATCGACACTGATCAATAATACACTCTACCCTTTAGCGGCAACCGCATTGAATAACGCCACGACGCTCAAAGCTGCGCCCTACCGCAAAATTCTAGGCCTGGAGCAGCTCGACAAGGTGGTCGATATTGACCAAAGCCCTATCGGTCGTACACCCCGCTCCAACCCGGCGACCTATACCGGCCTGTTTACTCCAATCCGAGAGCTGTTCGCCGCCACCCAAGAAGCGCGTTCACGCGGCTATAAGCCGGGACGTTTCAGCTTTAACGTCAAGGGAGGACGTTGCGAAACCTGCCAGGGTGACGGCCTGATCAAAGTTGAAATGCATTTTTTGCCGGATATCTATGTCCCTTGTGATGTTTGCAAAGGGAAAAGATACAATCGCGAGACGCTGGATGTTAAATACAAAGGCAAAAATATTCACGAAGTCCTGGATATGACGGTCGAAGAATCCTATGAATTCTTTAGCGCCGTCCCCATGTTGGCGCGAAAAATCCAAACACTCATGGATGTCGGGCTTTCCTATATTCGTCTGGGGCAGTCCGCCACCACACTTTCCGGCGGCGAGGCCCAGCGCGTTAAGCTCTCCAAAGAGTTATCCAAACGCGATACGGGACAGACACTTTATATTCTGGATGAACCCACCACCGGCCTACACTTCTTTGATGTCGAACAATTGCTTAACGTATTGCACCGACTGCGAGATCACGGTAACACGATTGTGGTGATAGAACATAACCTGGATGTCATCAAAACTGCCGATTGGCTGATTGATTTAGGCCCTGAGGG
>JAIPFG010000120.1 GCA_021736745.1 Pseudomonadales bacterium | reverse complement strand
TAGATTTTCAGGCGAATTGCCGGGTAATATTTATTCGCGTTTTACAAACCCCACGGTTAGAAATTTTGAGCAACGTTTAGCTGCCCTGGAAAACGCAGAGAGGTGTGTAGCAACCGCATCCGGCATGGCCGCCATCATGTCCACCTGTATGGCGCTATTGAAGTCAGGCGATCATATCCTTTGTTCTCGTAGTGTTTTCGGCACAACCGTCACATTGCTAAACAAATATTTTGCTAAGTTTGGGATCAGTACCAGCTTTGTCAGCTTGACGTCCAAGGAGGAATGGCAACAGGCGATCCGGCCTGAAACCAAGCTGATACTGATTGAAACGCCATCAAACCCCTTATGCGAAGTTGCCGATATTCAATGGCTGGCCAATTTGGCTCATAATAACAACGCGTTACTGGTAGTTGACAATTGTTTCTGTACGCCAGCGTTGCAGCAACCTTTTAAATTCGGCGCGGACATCGTGGTTCATTCGGCAACCAAATATTTGGATGGGCAAGGGCGGTGTATTGGTGGTGCTGTTTTATCCCGGCATGATATTGCCGAGGAGATTTTTGGGTTTCTACGATCTGCCGGACCGAGCATGAGTCCATTCAATGCTTGGGTTTTCTTAAAAGGCCTTGAAACACTAAAACTACGGATGGATGCGCATAGCCAGAATGCACTCTCTATTGCACAGTGGTTGGAATCTCAGCCAATGATAGAGAAAGTCTACTACAGTGGCTTGTCCAGTCATCCACAACATGCATTAGCGGCCAAACAACAGCGTGCTTTCGGCGGAGTTTTGTCCTTCCAAGTGGTCGGCGATAAAGAAGCTGCCTGGCGCTTTATCGATGCAACCAAAATGGTATCCATTACCGCCAACCTGGGTGATGTAAAAACGACAATTACTCATCCGGCGACAACCACCCATGGCAAATTATCTCAAGAAGAAAAACTAACGAGTGGGATTAGTGACAATTTAATCCGGCTCGCCATCGGGCTTGAGGATATCGATGATCTTAAAACTGATTTATCACGCGGCTTGGCGGCTATTTAACAATAGCAGAAAGCGTTAAAGCTAAGTGATGAGCCAGCCAATAAATAAAGTCAAAAGCAGAAAACTGCCATTGATTTATGCCTGTTCCGGATGCTCGAATATTGCTCAATTAGCGAACCGGGTTGCTATTGAGTTGGATCGTAATCAACTCGCTGAAATGTCTTGTATTGCGGGTGTGGGCGGCGGCATCAAATCATTAGTTAGCAAAGCCCAGTCGAAGCGAAAGATTATCGCCCTGGATGGATGTGAGTTACATTGCGCAAAACATTGTCTCGAGTTAAGAAATGTCTCTCCTGACAGCCATTACACTTTGACCGATTACCAAATAAAAAAGCAATATAAATCCGATTGTAGTGAAGAGGATGCCGCGAGAATTAAAAGTATTATTCTTAAAGACCCGTTGTTATTCGGTTAAAACTTAGCTTGGCTGTTGCCCAAGTTTACTGGGAAGATGCCAGTTTACCCTTTCGACAGTTAAGTGAGGTTATAGGGGGAGGGGTTATTCACTTCCTCTAGCGTTGACCCGGTCACTTTTTGGAAATTCGTTATTATTTCCTGGAATTCGGAGAGTGGTACATAATCATGAACATACTCCACATTTTCAGGACATCGATCATGTGCTATTGCTAAGACCTGGTCCGGGCTATTCACTCGGCTGGCATTCACGACACGATTCGCTTTTTCCAAGCGTTCGTCTTCATAATCCATCAGACCCGCCATGGGATCGCTGGCTTTCGCCAAGGACCAAGCAAGTGCCCGAGCATCCAAAATAGCTTGTGCGGCTCCGTTTGAACCCAGGGGCATCATCGGGTGGGCAGCATCACCGAGCAGACTGACTCTACCAAAGGTCCATTGTCGATGAGGGTCCCGATCATAGAGTGGAAATTCATAAATACGCTCAGTCCGTCGAATGAGACTTGGTGCGTCTAACCCGTTAAACTGCCAATTTGCGTAATGGGTCGCCAGAATTTTTTGTTCCGATTCATGGTTCCAGTCTTCGCGAGGTGCTTCGTATTCTGCAATCGGAACACATGCAATCCAATTGATCAGACTTTGTCCCTTGCCTTCTTGCAGATATTGCCTAGAAATGGGATAACAAATCAAACGAAGTCTGCTATCGCCAATGATGGCCATGGTCTGGCCGTCTAAATATTCGCTGCTCTCAACTGCCCCACGATAAGCAACCATCCCCGAATACAGCGGCCTTTCCTCACGTGGAAACATTTTACGCCGGGTGGCCGAATGTAAGCCATCTGCACCAATTAATAAATCCGCTTCTTCGCTTATGATATTGCCGGTTTTCGGATTCGTAAAATAAGCGGTGACCTTATTGCCTGTTTGTACAAAATTGCTTAATTGTGCACCGGATACGACCTTGCCAACACCCGCTCTTTCCCGAAATTTATCGAGCAACAGCATCTGTAAAGCGCCTCGATGGATAGACCATTGCGGCCATTGATACCCGGCATAGGTTCCGCATTGCTCACTGATAACCAGCTTGCCATTGTGGGTATAGTAATTTATCGCGCTGGTGCGGATAGCAAGTCGATCAATGTCCGCCTTCAATCCGAGCTGATCAAGTTCGCGGGCCGCATGGGGCAGAATGTTAATGCCTACCCCCATGGGTAGTATTTCTGCGGCGGCTTCGAACAACTTTGCTTCGATCCCCACCTTTTGCAAACTGAGTGCGGCGGTCAAACCACCAATGCCGGCGCCTGCGATTATTACCTTCATCGTAGGTTTCCTTTCAACTTTGTGTTGGTTACAACAAACGCTGAAGCGATCAATCCTTTATATCCGAAACATTCTACTGGTTTTTGAGGGGTAGTCATTGATATAGTGCAAGTAAACCATAATCAGGAAATAACCGATGAAACTCTACGATTTTACAATTGCACCTAACCCACGTCGTGTCCGTATTTTTTTAGCGGAAAAGGGCGTAGAAATTCCAACTGTCCAGGTTGATCTTATGCAGGGAGCACAATTTTCCCCTGATTTTTCGAAGAAAGGGCCGTTAAATGAGGTTCCCGTTTTGGAATTGGATAACGGTGTTTGTATTAGTCAAGTTAATGCAATTTGTCGTTATATCGAGACAAAATATCCTCAAAATCCTCTTTATGGATCGACTCCCGAAGAAATTGGCCTGATTGAGATGTGGAATCATATCGCTTTTATGAATGGTATTGGTGCGGTAGCGGAGTCTTTCCGCAATAGCGCTGAAATGTTCAAAGATCACGCATTAGTCGGTCCTCATGCCTATGCTCAAATCCCCGCCCTCGTGGGACGAGGCAATCAACGCACCCTCGATTTTTTTGCAGATACTAATCAACATTTGGCAAACCATCAATTTATGGCCGGCGATAACTATTCGGTTGCCGATATTACCGCATTAGTTGCTGTCGATTTTGCGCAGTGGATTAAGCTGGATGTTCCGGCAGAGCACGAACACCTGAAACGATGGTATGCGGAAGTTTCAAAACGACCGAGCGCACAAGCCTAATAAGGCCGATATTTGGGCAGTATTCATGCTGAGCGATGATTGTTGCCCAATAGGAAAATGTATCCCTAAGGATATTAAACTTGCTAACCATTTCTAACAACGTCGCCATATCCGATGACGAAATTGAACTTTCAGCCATTCGAGCGCAGGGCGCTGGCGGTCAGAATGTCAATAAAGTGTCATCCGCTATTCATCTGCGATTTGATATTCATGCCTCGGCATTACCGGATTTTTATAAACAACGATTGTTGAAGAGGCGTGATAGCCGCATCAGTAAAGACGGGGTAATTGTGATTAAAGCACAGCAATTTAGAACCCAGGAAAAAAACAGGGAAGATGCGCTGGAGCGTTTGCGAGAATTAATTCAACAGGCCACCGTCGTTCAGAAAACAAGGCGACCGACAAAACCCAGCAAAAACGCACAGAAGAGAAGATTAGACAGTAAAACTCAGCATGCGAGAACCAAAACGCTGCGGGGCAGAGTGGTTGAGTAAACTCACTATTTACCGGTAATTAGCCACCTGGCCGATATCCTCCTGACTGGCAAGATACTCTTCGTAGCTTCCCTGGAAATCAATCAACTTTTGGTCCTTGATTTCAAGTACACGAGTGGCGAGTGATGAAACAAACTCTCGATCATGACTGACGAAAATCAATGTGCCTTCGAAGTACTCTAAGGCGAGGTTTAAAGCTTCGATAGCCTCCATGTCGAGGTGGTTGGTTGGCTCATCCAAAATCAGCACGTTACAGTCCCGTAACATTAATTTACCAAACAGAAGCCGGTTTTTTTCACCACCGGAACAAACCTTCACTTTTTTGTTGAAATCATCCGTTGAAAATAACAGGCGTCCTAGTGTCGCGCGGACAACTTGGTCATCCTGATAGGGTTTACGCCACTGCACCATCCAGTCGAATAAATTCAGGTCGGATTCAAAATCTGAATGGCTATCCTGTGGGCAATAGCCCAAGTTCGCATTTTCAGCCCATTTTATCTGGCCATTTTTTGGCGCGATTTCGTTCATAAGACAGCGTAAAAACGTTGTTTTACCGGCGCCGTTTTCGCCAATAACCGCAAGCCGGGCACCGGCTTCCAATATCATATCGGCATGACTGAAAAGCAATTCATCGTCAAAACCATGCCCGACCTGTTCCAGTACAAGCGCCTGGCGGTGTAGCTTTTTGTCCTGATTAAATCGTATATAGGGGCTCACTCGGCTGGAGGGTTTAATTTCATCCAGTTTAATCTTGCCAATCTGTTTGGCGCGTGATGTTGCCTGTTTTGCCTTTGATGCGTTGGCCGAAAAACGACTGACAAACTGCTGCAACTCAGCAATCTGAGCTTTCTTTTTAGCATTCTCTGACTGCATCCGCTCACGAGCCTGGGTTGATGCCATCATAAAATCATCGTAATTACCCGGATAAATGCGCAATTCGCCATAGTCGATATCTGCCATATGAGTGCATACCGCATTCAGGAAATGGCGGTCGTGGGAAATAATTACCATGGTGCTCTTGCGTTCGTTGAGGACAGATTCCAGCCAACGGATTGTATTAATATCAAGGTTATTGGTGGGCTCATCCAATAAGAGGATGTCGGGATCTGAAAACAATGCTTGGGCCAACAGAACTCGGAGTTTCCAGCCGGGAGCGACCTCACTCATTAGGCCAAAGTGAAATTCTTCAGCAATACCTGCACCCAGAAGTATCTCTCCCGCACGGCTTTCCGCACTGTAGCCATCCATCTCGGCAAACTGTATTTCCAACTCAGCCACCTGCATACCTTCCTCATCAGACATTTCCGGCAAGCTGTATATGCGATCCCTCTCTTGCTTAATCTGCCATAACGCCGAATGGCCCATAATGACAGTGTCAATCACACGATACTTTTCAAAAGCAAACTGATCTTGGTGCAGTTTGCCGATTCTTTCATTAGGCGTAATCGAAACATTACCGGCAGTAGGCGCAAGGCTACCATCCAGAATTTTCATAAAAGTGGACTTACCGCAACCGTTGGCACCGATCAAACCATAACGGTTACCCTCGCCAAACTTGACGGAAATATTTTCGAATAACGGTTTGGCGCCAAATTGCATTGTTATGTTTGCTGTGGAGATCAAAAGAAAATCCTGAATTGAGTACAGTCGTGAAATGGAAAGGGGCGTACTATAGAGATTTGTTGCTGAGTCGTCGAGTTAAACAGTGTTTTAGGGTCGAGTAAGTATGTCAATAATGATGATTCCTCTTGGTTATAAACGATAATTGGGGGTTGTCTGCATGGACGGCTAAGACGCCTAAGGAGTATGGGTTGTTGAGTGATCGTCATAACGTGTGGGATGAAAATCAAAAATCAATGACTCTGACCTTATCGGTTTTGACCCTATCGATTGTCGTGGCATCCCAGCGGCCCAAGCAGACAAGTGTCAACTTTTTTTACTATTTTTTTGAAAGCAATAGTTCATACATTTTCAATATGTTGAATTTATTATGATTTTATTTTTTGGCGCACTATTTGCTGATTTTTTTTGAGAGAAATTAGAAGTTCCTGGCGATTTATCTCTAGTGGGAGTAGAAAAATGAAAAGGCTGCTTTTAATACTGTTAGCATGCGTACCTCTAGTGACCCATGCTGTTCCTATTACTGTTCACAACACTGGTGTAGATGCAACTGACACCCTAGTAGCTGCTGGTGCTCAAACCAGTTTCTGGACGTTATCCTCACAGCCTGGTGGCTCCGGGTACACTCTTGGCAGCAATCCATTTCGTTACTTTACCGGAAGTTATTTCTCTGATAGTTCGGTTGCCGCCTGGGTTTCTCCCAGCAGCAATGGGAATGCAGGCGTAGGTGGAATATATATATACGATCTTGTCATAGACCTTACAGGTCTGGATCCGACCACTGCCTTACTTTCAGGTGTGTTCGGAACCGACAATGACGGTGCCATTTGGCTGAATAATAATGCGCCTGTAGCGACTACTGGGTTCGGTGGTTTCGGCAGCCAGACCGCCTTTAATATCAATAGTGGGTTTTTAGCTGGCCTTAACACCCTGCATGTAAGCGTCAATAATGGCGGTGATCCAACTGCTTTCTTCGTTGAATTCAGAAGTGCAGTGGGGGATCCAAGCTGTATTCCTGGTCAAACCTGTCCATCTTCGTCAGTTCCTGAGCCAGGCACCTTATTGCTTATCGGCTTGGGCCTTGCTGGGCTTGGGTTGGCTCGAAGAAGATCCTAGTTTTAACCAAATTAACAAGGATGAGTCCTGAGCCCCATTTTCGAGTGGGGCTTTTTATTTTTATGAATGATCATTTTTGATGGCGGGGTTGGTTGTTCAATGGGTGATCCTATCCCATCAATTTGCTATTTTTTTTTAATTTTTTGTAACCTTTTTCAAAAATCGGCGTCTTTCTATCTATTGAAAAAATTTCAACCGTTTAATAAAGCGGTTTTCATGCATCCGTTAAATTCTTTAAACGAGGAACAATAGATGAAAGCAAAGGGTTATCTCCAGAAAACCATCTGGCTGAAAATGCTATGTCTGACAACAGCACTGATTTTCAGCAGTTCCGCTTCTGCCGTAGAAGAAATAAATGCCACATTCTTTGGCCATTTGGCTATCTCGGGTTATGACCCGGTTGCCTACTTTACCGAGCAGCGTCCTGTGGAAGGCAGTAAGCAATTTGAATTTCAGTGGAAAGGTGCCAAATGGCGTTTTAGCAGTAAAGAAAATCTGGAACTCTTTAAAAGTGATCCGGAACACTATGCGCCGCAGTATGGCGGTTATTGTGCCTATGCCGTAGCGACCAATACCACGGCGGATATAGACCCAACCCAATTTACTTTACATGAAGGTAAGCTTTACCTGAATTACAATAAAAAAATTAACAAGAAATGGTTAGCGAACCGCGATGAATATATTCTCGAAGCCGATAAGAATTGGCCGAATTTATTAAATAAATAGACCATTTTCATTGCATAGGAGTGCAGAAAAGTGACTCGATATCTCTCCTGGATATTGGCGGTTTATGTAGCCTTTGTCTTTTTGCAGTCGTTACTCTTTAAATTTACCGGCTCGGAAGAAACGAGGATTATCTTTGAAACCATTGGTGATTGGATGGCGGGGATTGGTCTGTTAGAACCCGTATCCCAGCCATTTAAAACCTATGGTGGTTATCTGATCGGTATGGTGGAATTGTTTGCCAGCGTTTTGATATTAGTCCCTCGTACCCGTATTTGGGGTGCCATCATCGGGTTTGGTGTGATATCCGGGGCATTATTTTTCCATTTATTTACCCCCTTAGGCGTAAATCGGGTTGTCGATGCCGCGGGTAATACGGATGGAGGAATACTGTTTTATATGGCAAGCGGTGTTTGGCTGAGTTGTATTACCCTGATCGCCATTTCATTTCGTCGAGGACGACAATCAGGGAGCTTTTGAGTCAGCCTAGCTAAAAAGGCTAAGGCATTATCAGAGATGTTCTAAATTTTAGCGGGCAGATAGTCATTTAGGAAACTCAGAAACGCACGTATTTTGACAGGCACAAAGCGGCGAGACGGATACATCGCATAAAGATTATGTTCAACTTCATATTGTCCTTTGAATAGTTTTACAAGTCGGCCGTTCGCCAGGCTTTCCTCACAGATAAAATCCGGAATCATGGTCACGCCTAACCCCTGTTCTGCCAGCGTGCGGCAAAGCTGTATCGAGTCACAGGCATATTTGGACTTTACACGCAGTTTTGAAAGTGAGTTTTTTTCTTGAAACAACCAGGGGCGGGGTAGTCGTTCATGGGTGAGTTCCACAATACAAGCATGCCGGTGCAGGTCTTCCGGCTCTTGTGGTTCGCTATGTTTGGCCAGATATTTCGGGCTGGCATAATAGTTTGTGGTTGCCACTGCGATTTTTTTTGCGATAAACGAGGAGTCTTGTGGTTCATCGATATGTATCATGACATCAATATTGTCTTCCAACATATGAGGTTTTCCGGCACCTGAGACAAATTCTATACGGAGTCCAGGATAGGCCTGGGCAAACTCACCGGCGAACCCTTGTAGTTTATACTGTGAAAATTCACTGGGAGAG
>JAIPFG010000119.1 GCA_021736745.1 Pseudomonadales bacterium | reverse complement strand
GTTGCCCGAAGAAGGGGTACATGGCCGTTGGCCAAGTACGCCACTGGAACAGGAACGGATACTGAATAAGTATCGTATCTATGCCGCTCGCCATTTTGCGCGGGTAAATCAGCTTAATAAAGTGATGATTGATAACGAGAATGCGCGTTTGGGTATCATCACCACCGGCAAAGCCTACCTGGATGTGATGCAGGCTTTAGAGGATTTAGGTATCGACGCCAAGCACGCCGCTGAAATCGGTTTTCGTGTGTTTAAAGTGGGCATGCCCTGGCCGCTGGAACCAGTCTCCACACATGAGTTCGCCAGAGGACTGGATGAGATTCTAGTGGTTGAGGAGAAGCGTAGTATTATCGAGGATCAGCTGACGGGGCAGCTTTATAACTGGCCTACGGCAGAAAGGCCACGCGTTTTTGGTGAATTTGATGAGGAGGGAAGAGACCTGCTCACTAATTTAGGCGAGTTGACGCCAGCGATGGTGGCACGAGCCATTGCATCGCGTATCGCCAAATTTTACGACAGCAAAATTATCCACGAGCGTTTGGCATTTTTGGAAGCCAAAGAGCAAATGTTGGCAAAGCCACGGCATAAACTAGACCGCGCTCCCCATTATTGTTCCGGCTGTCCGCACAATACTTCAACGCGCGTGCCGGAAGGCAGCCGGGCAATGGCCGGTATTGGGTGTCATTATATGGTGACCTGGATGGATAGGCGCACTGATACTTTCACCCAAATGGGCGGTGAAGGGGCTACCTGGATCGGACAGGCACCCTTCACCGACACCAAGCACGTCTTCCAAAATATGGGCGATGGTACTTATTTTCATTCCGGCTATTTAGCAATTCGTGCTGCGAATGCGGCAGGCGTCAATATTACCTATAAAATTCTATTTAATGATGCGGTTGCCATGACGGGAGGGCAGCCTATTGATGGGCAATTGAGCGTTGAGAAAATTATTTACCAGTTGCGTGGCGAAGGGATTAAACGGATCGCCGTGGTTACCGATCAGCCGGATAAATACCCGGCAACATTTCCAGCATTTGATGGATTGACCATCGATCATCGTGACCGCTTTGATGCGATCCAGAAAGAGCTTAGGGAAATGCCAGGGACAACCATCATTATTTATGATCAAACCTGCGCCGCCGAAAAACGTCGCCGCCGGAAAAAAGGCTTATTGGAAGACCCCCCGGTGAGGGTATTCATCAATGAGGATGTTTGTGAAGGCTGTGGTGATTGCAGCGTGCAATCTAATTGTCTGTCCGTCTTACCAACTGAAACAGAGCTGGGCCGTAAACGACGCATTGACCAGAATGCCTGTAACAAAGATTATAGTTGCTTAAAAGGGTTCTGCCCGAGTTTTGTTACTGTGCTGGGTGGTGAATTACGTAAAAATAAAAAAGTTGAAAAGATTGATCCTCATCTGAATCTGCCCGAACCGGCGTTGCCTGCCATTACGCGGCCTTGGAATGTGTTAGTGACGGGGATTGGTGGTACGGGGGTTTTAACCATCAGTGCGATTCTGGCGATGGCTGCGCACATTGAAGGCAAAGGCTGCTCGACTTTGAATCAAACAGGTCTGGCACAAAAATTCGGCGCTGTGGTTAGCCATGTCAGAATTGGTCAGCGTCAAGAAGAAATCTATGCGGTGCGCATTGCCGCTGGTGATGCGGATTTGATGTTGGGTTGCGATCTGGTTGTGTCCGATTCCAATGATGCCTTGGCGAAATTGCATCGCGATCGTTCTTATGCTGTGATTAATGAATATGAATCGATCACCTCGGCTTTTATTCGTGATGGTGATGCGACGTTCCCAACGCAGGCAATGAAACAAACCATCATGACAGAAGTTGGCGAAGAAAAAGCAAGCTTTATCGATGCGACCAAAATCGCTACGGCGCTACTGGGTGACTCTATCGGCAGCAACCTTTTTTTATTGGGCTATGCCTTCCAAAAGGGACTGATTCCTGTCTCTGCAGATGCGATCGAACAGGCAATTGCTTTAAACAATGTGGCCGTTTTATTTAATCAACATGCTTTTGAATGGGGCAGACATGCAGCACATGATTTGGATAGGGTATTGGAACTGGCGAATGTGGATGCGAGGAGGCATAAATTTCTCATTGATCTGGATGAGGTGGTTGCCTGGCGCAAAAATTTTCTGACGGACTATCAGGATTCCGAATACGCGGCGCAATATCAACAATTTGTTGATGAGATTAGAGGCTTTGAACAACAGCATTTCTCAGCCAATGATAATCGTCTCACTGAGGCGGTAGCGCGCAACCTGTTTAAACTGATGGCCTATAAAGATGAATATGAAGTCGCGCGCCTCTATACCAATGGCAATTTTGCCAAGAAATTGGGAGAACAGTTTGAGGGTGATTTCAAACTTAAATTTCATCTGGCACCGCCGTTAATGGCGAAAAAGGATATTACAACTGGTCATCTTATTAAACGGACTTTCCCGGGTTTTACGATGAAGGTTTTCAAAGTACTGGCCAAGTTGAAAGGGTTGCGCGGTAGCCGATGGGATTTGTTCGGTTATTCGCAGGAACGGCGTCAGGAGCGTGAATTAATTAAGCAGTACCAACAGACTATTCGGCAACTGCTGGAAGATATCAGTACGGAAAATTATGAGGTAGCCGTTGAAATTGCCGCTTTACCAGGTTTGGTGCGTGGTTTTGGCCATGTGAAGCAACGCAATGTTGACAAGGTAAAATTACAGCAGGATATCCTGCTGGATCAGTTCTATGGGCGTGCAGAAAAAGTGGTACGTATTAGGGCGCAGCAGGTTGCTTAAATGCTCATCTCGGCCGGTATGGGGTGGCTGCCGTATGTTTCCTTAGCCATCGGAGGAGCGTATTAAAGCAGTGCGCTGTCTGGAGTGATGATAGGCCCTTGCATAAAAATTCCAAAATTATGTTTTAGTACTACAATTGAGTTAAGGGCTGATAAAACGGGGGCTGAAGACTCGAAATGAAAAGTGAAAAAATACCAAAAAGAGCCAAACAACAAACCAAACAAAACTCCTTTCGATTGACTAAAGCTGAAAGGAACCGGGCAGGTGAAAAAGTAGGCCGTCGTCCATTGGGGGAGTCATCAGGACATGACGGATTCCCTCTAATTGGAGGAGTAGAGGATAATAATCCTTACTACGAGTTGGGTTACAACTAAGGACTGGTTTGTTTATCCGTTTTATTGAGACTGCTTGCCTGGCAGTACTGAGGGTTTAATTTCTACGCAGCCGTATCTTGTCTGGGTCGTTTGGGGCTGTAGAATGAAGATCGTAATAGCCATTGCGGCGATGATTAGGAATTATGTTTATTCTTTCATGCGTTTAAGCGATGGACCGATTGCTCACCCCTGGAATATCGTAAGTTACATCGTGTAATGCATTAAAGAAAATATGCAAAAAACACGATCTGCTCGTTAACAGCGTTTAAGGAAATATCTCAGGGGAATGGCTTATAAAAAAGGATGAAACTTCATACCCCTGCTACGCTGAGTTATCTGTGTTGTAAAGCAAAACGATTGGCCGCGGATTGACCCGCCAGCCTAGCTTGGAGTATATTCATACCGTTCAGGGAACCTAAAACCATAATAAGAATAAAAGCCAGTGGTGACCAAGGTGACGGAGTACTTTCTCAATACGAGTAGTTTAAGCCCTCGGCAACAGCTTGACTATTGGGTCGATGCCGTATGTAAAACCTATACGGGAATGACCGTTCATAAGACGGGTAAACACTCACCTAGCAGTGGTTTCTCTGCGAAAATGGCGGTCCGCGACCTAGGACATATTTCTATCTCATCGGCCTGTGCTGAGCGCAGTTGCGTTGATCGCACCCGGGCCAATATTTCCAGTAGTTCCGAGGACTTATTCTTACTGTATTTACAGTACCGTGGCCAGTCTCAATTACGTCAAGCCAGCCAGGATATTCATTTACAGCGAGGTGATTTGGCGCTCTGTGATGGCACGCGTCCATCGCAACTTAACCTAGTGCCGGATTTTTCACAGCAGCATGAAATGATAGTCGTGAAAATTCCTACGACACGCTTAATTGCTTTAGCGCCCGGCGCACGAGCCCTTGCCGGTATTAAAATGGATGGTAATACGGGAGTCAGCGCTATTCTGTCGAATTTAATTATTAATGCTTGGAAGCACCAGGATGAACTGACCGGTCGGCTTAAGGTGCAGATTGCAGATAATTTATTGGATTTTATTGCACTCTCTCTCAATGAACATATGCCGCAACAGTTGCCTGAGTCTTCTGTCCAGGCCGGACACTTGATGCAGATAAAACAGTTCATTAATCATCGACTCACTGACCCTGAACTGTCAATTGCCATGATCAGCACAGCAAACGCCATTACCTCACGTTACCTGCATAAACTCTTCAAATCAGAATCTTTCACGGTCTCCCAATACATTATTAATCGCCGATTGGAGGAGTGTGAAAAAGCTTTGAGAAGTCCTCAATATAACCACTTTAGTATTACCGATATTGCGCATATGTGGGGTTTTAAGGACGCCGCTCATTTTGGTCATACGTTCAAAAAGAAATTTGTTCTCAGTCCAGGCGAGTACCGAAAATCTTTTAGCCGCTAAGCGGTTCATTCTTCTCCCTTGATTTATTAAGCATCTTTCCGGTTCTCTGTCAGACATGGCATGAGACGCTCTGACGCAAGTGCTCACCTGTTTGTTGAATACAATGAATTGGCCATCCTGACCTTCTATTGTGAGGGAATGGCGCTGATAAAAATAATAAAGAGTCGTTTCCATTACTATAAAAATTAAGCAGGGGACGATGTGAAGTGGATAGATGGTTGTTAGAGGCTGATTTAATCAATGCACAATAGGGGGTGTCACCATGTGTCGGTGGGTTTTTGGGAAAATATCAATAGCATTTGTATTGATAGGGCTACTGCTCCAGACGGCTCAGGCAGGAGATCCAGAGCGTAGTGGAGAGCGTGTTTATCAGGCGGTATGTCAGTATTGCCATGAGACGGGAATCGGGCCAAAGCTGACGGGGCGGCAGCTGCCAAGTGCCTATATTCAGCATGTAGCGCGCAATGGTTTACGTGCAATGCCTGCTTTTCGTATTACAGAAATTAGCCATCAAGAGTTAGCGAGTGTTGCCAAATTGATCGAAACCAGTAACGGGGGTGTTGAATGAAATCCCTGCCTGGTCGTCGTCAATTTCTGAAAGGGATGGCTGCGCTGGGGGCAGGTGTATACATTATGCCTGTGTTGGGAGCCTCCCTACAGCATAAAGCAACCACTCTGCTTCTTTCACCAGGAGTCAACCATTCACGTTTTAGCTACGGCATTGGCCAAACATTGCCTACTCAGGTGCAATCCTTAGTGCCATTTCAGCCTCGGCACTGGCAGAAAATAATCCAACAGCATCGTGGGGAAAGACTTATAGGTCTGATGGATAACGCCAGTTTTACAATCTTTGAGACGATATTGGCGGATCATGGCGCACGGTTTTTAGCAACGGGCCATCATGCGCATGGACACCGATTTGTTACCGTACCGGAGACGGCGGGCATAGCGGCTTCCTTGGATCACTGCCTGTCAGGTAGCACAGCGGGATATCGGTTAGAGGAAGTTTGTCGAGGTAAGCCAAGGCCTGCGTTGGGAAATCCAGGCGCAATAAATTATTCGTGGGCTCAAGATTGGGCTTCCGCCACGGGGGCTTTTTATGCACAGATTGCGAAAGGGACGTGGACTGCCGGTACACCCGGAAATTTCAATCGCAACGCCACATCAATGCGCTCGACAAAAGATGCCTTGGTGTCATTTGTGGTTGAAGCTTAATACAGCGATGACTATCGAATCAGTCTTTGAACTGGGGAATACAAGATGAAGATGAAAAGAGAATTTAGCATTTTGCCGGAAGGAGTGACGTCAGCAAATTTTGGGCAAGCGATTAACGAATTTGAAACTTTACTGGGTAAAGAGTCGGTTATTATTAATGCGGAAGGTGTGGCCTCTTACGCCAAAATCATGCTGCCGGTAGATGATGAGGCACACCAGCCTTCCGGCGCACTTGTGCCACGCTCTGTTGAAGATGTCCAGGCCATCATGGGTATCTGTAACAAATATCGAGTGCCGGTGTGGCCCATCTCTACCGGGAAAAATTTAGGCTACGGTTCTGCTGCGCCGGCAACTCCCGGACAAATGGTGCTGGATTTACGGAAAATGAATCGCATTCTTGATGTGGACGCTGACTTATGTACGGCGTTGGTAGAGCCGGGTGTGACTTTTCAGCAGTTACATGACTATATCAGTGAAAGGAACTTACCACTCTGGCTGTCCTGTCCGGCGCCTTCTGCCATCGCTGGGCCGTTAGGCAATACGGTTGATCGTGGTATTGGTTATACGCCCTATGGCGAACATTTTCTTTTCTCCTGTGGTATGGAAGTCGTCATGGCGGATGGGCAGGTGTTGAAAACCGGTATGGGAGGCATTCCCAACTCGAATACTTGGCAGGTGTTCAAGTGGGGTTACGGACCTTATCTGGATGGGATTTTCACCCAATCGAACATGGGTATCGTGACCAAGCTAGGGTTGTGGTTAATGCCCGCGCCACCGGCCTTCAAGCCCTTTATGGTTAGATTCCCTGACGACGGAGATATCGTTAAAATCGTAGAGACCATTCGGCCACTGCGTATTGCGCAAGTTATCCCTAATGCGGTCGTGATTGCCCATGCCCTATGGGAGGCGGGTTCAACGGTCGTGCGCAAGGATTATTACACTGGCGAGGGCTCTATTTCTGATACAGCGATTGCGCAAATTCGCCGTGAACACAATTTGGGAGCCTGGTCTGTTTACGCCGGTTTATACGGTACGCCGGAACAGGTTGAGCTGAATTGGAAAATGGTGTCACAGGCCTTCAAATCGATCGGCGGTGAAGTGTTGACTGAAACGGAGCTGGGCGATAATCCCGTGTTCCAATACCGTGCCTCTTTGATGCGTGGTGATATGACACTGCGTGAGTTTGGTCTTTATAATTGGCGTGGGGGTGGTGGTTCCAGCTGGTTTGCGCCGGTATCCCAGGCCAGAGGTTCGGAAACCTTAAAGCAAATGAAGTTGGCTCAGGATATTCTCGGCGAATTCGGGTTCGATTATGTGGCAGAATTTGTTGTCGGCTGGCGTGACATGCACCATATCATTGATCTGCTTTTTGATCGTACCAACGTGGCGGAAAGAGAGCGAGCGAATGCTTGTTTTAATAAGCTGCTGGATGAATTTTCCAAGCAGGGGTATGGTTCCTATCGCACCAATACGGCTTATATGAAGAAGGTGGCGGAAACCTTTGGGCCGGTGAAGCAGGATGTGGAGCGTAAAATAAAACGCGCACTGGATCCTAATGGCATCATTGCTCCGGGTAAATCGGGTATTTATATTTAGGGCCATTTTATATGGAGTTGGCGGTAGCCGCACAGCGTCAGTTTTTACAGCGTCGATAGTTTGAGAGGAATCTATGAGCGAGTATCAACTTTTTATCAACGGCGGCTACACCCCCGCCGCCTCAGGTAAAACAGCCGATAGTTTAAACCCAGCCACGGGCGAAGTTTTTGCGAAGGTTCATCAGGCTGGGGTGGAGGATGCAAAGAAAGCACTGGATGCGGCGCAATCGGGTTTCGATATTTGGGGTAAAATGCCCGCTGCAGCACGCGAAGCCGTATTAATGAAGGCGGCGGATGTGATGGCCTCCAAGCAAAAAGAGCTGATGGATTTGTTGATCGATGAATCCGGTTCCACCCTTCTCAAAGCGGGTTACGAAGCAAGCCATACGCCGGATTTTATCCGTGCCATGGCGGGGGAGGCGCGGCGTATTATCGGCGAGACCTTTGAATCCAATTTGCCGGGCGTTTTTTCCTACAGTATTCGCCAACCTCTCGGCATCGTATTGGCAATTTCGCCCTTTAATTTTCCCTTATTGCTAGCGATGCGGAAGATTGGTTGGGCGTTAGCGGCAGGTAATGCCGTCATTTTAAAGCCCTCAGAGGTAACGCCGGTGGTTGGTTTAAAGATCGCTGAGATTTTTCATGAGGCGGGACTGCCCCCTGGGGTTCTCAATGTAATTCCATCAACCGGTGGAGATTTGGGCGATACGCTGATTGCGGATAAGCGCGTTAAACTGGTTACTTTTACCGGATCAAGCCGAGTCGGGGCTATAATCGCTGCCGAGGCGGCCAAAAATTTTACCCGATGTGCACTTGAACTGGGCGGTAAAAACCCCCTGATCATCTTGAATGACGCGGACATTGATTACGCGGTAAACACGGCAGCATTTAGTAATTTCTTCCATCAGGGTCAGATCTGTATGACCGGCTCTCGAGTGATTGTGGAGGAGGGAATTTATGCGGAATTTTGCGAAAAGTTGGTGACAAAAGTATCCGCTTTAAAAGTCGGTAACCCGCGCGACCCGGAAGTACTTATCGGGCCGTTGATTCGTCCTACACAACCACAATTTATCAAGGAACAGCTGGATCAAGCGGTTGATGAAGGGGCGAAACTGATGACGGGCGGCACTTATGTGGATAGTTTTTTTCATCCGACTGTATTGGCTGATGTGACGCCAAAAATGAGTATTTTCAACACCGAGTGTTTTGGTCCTGTCGCCGCCGTGATTAAGGCAACCGATCACGA
>JAIPFG010000118.1 GCA_021736745.1 Pseudomonadales bacterium | reverse complement strand
TTTTCCGTGGCCTTTTTCATGTTAGTTTTTCAAAAATCTTTGACCTCTTCGATATTCAAGAAGATTTACAGGCCTATCTTGACACTTTAGAGCAAGCCCTGTCTGGATTCACACCATTTCAGGGGTGCGAAACTTGAGAAGATCATTTCTTCAAACTTCGAAAGGACTTTTTAAAATCTATGCAAGGGCATGGTTCATCTGTAGATTACAATACTTCTTTTGCAGCACTTCTGGGCACTCATATACGTGCAATTGAACGGGAAGACACATTGGCTCCATCGCAAATTTTCGAACTGGCATTAAAGGCGATCCAAGTCGCATCAAAGACCAATAATATCAGAGTAGTCGCAAAGTACGCTTTCGATTGGATAAAGGAAAAGTGGAATTTTATTTCCCAACAGCAGCGGTTTTTATTAAAGGGGATAAAAATTCATGAACAAATCATAAATCAAATTCTTGTAGCAGAAGGCGATTCATGGCTAAACAAGGTAATTGACCTATTACAAGCGATACTCCCTACAATGGATTTCCAGAATGAACATCAACTGGGCCAGATACTAAACGAAATACGAAGATCAAAATGCTAAGCTGCATAAATGTTGTCAGAAAGTAAAAAAATAGAAAAAAGCGAACAAAAAAAATTCAGCCGACGCAAAAAAAAGTGCGGCTGATTTCAGCTCACCCGGGCCGTTATGCGCTTATAGGATATTCAAATGCAACAAAATAATGAGTTTAGAAATGTTTCAGAATTAAAACCCGGAGATGTCCTATTGTGCTACTGCGATCCATCTAAAGATCTTGTTGGAAATTTAATTCATAGTGTAACTGACAGCGAATATTGCCATGCCGCTATCTTTTATGGCGACAATATTGCTGTAGAGACAAGAGCTAAAGATGGAATGAAGAAAGGCAAAGTTGAAAAGGTTAATATTTCTGATTTAGTATCAAGATACCAGCATGTTGCAGTTATACGACAACCAGATGCTTGGGCATCTGACAACAGAGTTAATGCACTGAGATTATTTATAGATAAAGTTGTTGAGAGAGAAGTTAAATACAATTTCAAAGGAATTCTCACTTTTAAAAATAGAAAAGAATTTCACGAAACAAATACTTATCAAAAATTATCTGATTTCTTCGAAAATGAAACAGATCAACAAGAAGTCGAAAAACATCAATATTTTTGTTCAGAGTTTGTATGTGACTGTTTTATTGCAGTCGGTTTCATTCTGCCAAGTGCTGCAATATTATATCAATCGGATACTTATTCTCCCGGTGATTTATGTAAAGACCCAACTTTTGGTACTTTCTGGGATTATTTAACAGACAAAAGTGAATATAAAGTAAGTGAAAGTGATCAATTCTATTTCACTACGCCATACGATGTTTTATTCGGCGCATAACAAGCCGGCTGCACGGGAGCCTTCCGCTGGCGCTCCAGGCCCCGTGAGCCGCAGCAGAATTTCCGATCTGGTCCCAAAGACATGATAGATGCAGTCATTTCAGCAGTTACAGTCTTTGAATTCATTAAAGGCCGCGGCTGCGAAGTCGGCGGAGGGGATGGCCTCGGGACCATTATACTGCTACGCCCGATTCCAAATTCTAAATCGGAAGTTTTACATTGGCCAGGGAGAAAAACTGTGGGAAAAGAAGAGGTCCAAAGTTGGCTTTGAGAGAATTATCAACAAGCCAAATGAAGCGGATGATACCGGTTATTTGGTGGTTGTGCAGGAGAGATAATGACCGAACTAAACATGTCACTCGATGATTTCAAGAGTATCTTGACCGATCTCTTCGGCCAACCCCTGAACGACAAAGCGGAAGTGGCCGCGCAGGATTTCTGGCAGAACGTCTCTGCTATTTCGGAAGGTGTATCGCAAGGCAGTATCGCCATCAATGTTGACGTTCTATCTCTGGCACGAGCCTTTCCTGAGTACAAAACGTATCAGGTTTGGAAAGGTCTTGCGATTCTCGTTTTCGTGCTTGCGCTGCCAATCTTCATCTTCTCCTGGCAGATCGCCCTCGGCATCTTGGTTGCAAGCGCGGTTTGCCATGCCGTCGGAAATATGCAGCGCAGAGTCACGGGACAGAGATTTGTTTCCGACATCCAAGCGGCCATTACTGCCGGAGACGTGTCGAAGGGCATTGCGAATCTCTGCGCTCAATACATCGCAGGCAATGTTCAGCTTGCATCCAGCCTCGGGCAGGCCCACTGGCCACAGCGTCCGTCGGATGTCTTAACGGGGAAACGATCCTTAATACAGTAGAGAGGACTATGCACAACAACGAAATCGACTTTATTGTCGCATACGCGCCAAAAAGTCATTTCAAGCGTTAGATTTAGGAGAAAGCCATGGCATTACCCAATTATAAAGACATTGTTGAACTCCTTAAAAAAGGGGCTACGATTGAGGCACAAGAAAAAATTATGGAAATCCGCGAAGCAGCTCTTGAGCTTCAAGAAGAAAATATCAGTCTCAAGAATCAAATATTAGAGCTTCAGGAAAAGGTTCGCAAATTAGAGGCGTTTGAAGGAGAGCCTTGCCCGAAATGTAGAAAACCAGCTTGGATATTAGAGTCAAGCGAGCCAGACAAGACGTTTGGTGAGTTAGGCGGAATTCGTCGTGTATACCGGTGCACTGAATGCGGCTTCACAGAATCGAAACTGGTGACTCCAAAATAGAATCGACATATAGCTGGTGTTGGACGGCTCGTACCTCTTCGCCCCACAGCTCAGCGTTAGAACTGAAAAGAGATTGAAAATGGATGCTGATTTTTCAGAATTCTCTTACGGTTATGCAGTAACCGAAGAGCTCGCTACAAAGAATAAAGGTAGTGTTATAGGGGCGCCAAGGTTTCCTTCGCTATATGAGGAAGGAAAAAAAGGTGGTTATGATGTGCAAATTCCATTTAGCGGAAGAGCCATATTTCTTCAATTCAAGTTGAGTAACTATCTTGAACGGTGTAATGCAAAGGAACATAAAAAAGGTCTACTTAATGTTCCATATTATCGCATGCATCTTCGTCCAATGCGCCATTCAGATCAGCACAGGCTTTTACTGGATTTAGAGACATCGGGTGAAACTGTCTTCTATATTGCACCAGAATTTCATTTGCCATCGGAACTAAACAGTTATTATCTAAATAAAACTATAATTTCGAATTCTGCGGCATTTTCTCCAAAAGATATCGGCCCACTTCCTGATAACGATAAGCATTATGTCGTATATAAAAAAAAGGCAAACATCGGATATATTTGTTCAGAGGGTGCTATTGAGATTCCTAAAATATCACTGAAAGGTGGCATTACCTCTGTCCTCAAAAAGAGAGAAGTACCAATTCAAGAATTGGGTGAAACAGGATTAAAAAGGATTGCTGATCAAATGTTAAAAATCTTGGAGACGAGAGAAACTACTTTAACTCAAGCAGATAGAATAAGAGATATAGGAGGGATTCGCCAGATTGTCAAAAATCGTTCAATCGTCGAATCAATAGGGTATATGTCTCGTACTTTTTTTAATACAGAATTAGTGATATTACCAAATGAGTTCTAACGAATAAGGATAGATCGTGTGAGAGGAACTAACCACAATCTTATCCGGTTGTTAAACAAATCCGGGCATGATAGAATGAGGACCATGATATAAGTAAATATCTTTTCCGGGTGCAGTTCAGAAAGAAACATCACAAGACTCCTGGATTTCTCAGGAAATAGAAGACCGGCAGCCTTTTTCAGGCTTTCAACAGAACCAAATTATTTCATTAAATTTGACCTTTCCCTTTTTCTTCTGAAGTTACTCCAGGTGATTACCAGAAACTGTTACTATATCGGGACCCACCCTGTCGGTCGAAAACCAACTACCTTCATCGGCAATTTGCAGTAGGGACATTTAAAAACCGGCCGCTGGATACAGGGATGCCATTCGGTATGATCACAGTCGGAACAGCCCACATAAACCTCTCCTGCCTTCGGTGCTCGGCAATGGCGCATCCGGTCCAATGCTTTCATACTGCGATCCGGACTTCTACATCTTTGAATCCCCGCAGGTCCGTTTGATAACAGAAAAACTTGTTTTGCATTAAAACGTACGTTATATTGCACCACAAATAAAACAACAGGAGGTGCCATATGCAACGCCTGAAAATTGATCAGGATATCAAGACGCTTTCGGAGGTAAGAACCAGCATAGCCCATTGTATCAAACAAGTTCATGATACAAAAAGACCCCTGGTCATTACCCAGCATGGAAAAGGCGTCGCAGTTCTTTTGGATGTACAGGAGTACGAGGCGTTACAGGAAAAAATCGAAATTCTGACGGATATCCAGACCAGCATAAATCAAATCGAAAACGGGTTGGCCATTGATCATGAAAAAGCCAGGGAAATGATGCTTGACCGGGTAATAAAAGGAACACCAAATATATGAGCCAGAATCCAGCCTTTGATAAACTCATCCGCCTGTTGAAAGAGCTGTTCCAGCTGGACCAGCCGGACCTGGACTTTGGTCTTTACCGCATCATGCACGCCAGGGCCAGGGAAATCAGCCAGTTTCTGGACCGGGATCTGCTGCCCCAGGTCCGGGAAGCCTTCAGCCGATACCGGACTGCGGACAAGGCTGATTTGGAAAAAGAGCTGGCACAGGTGATTGAGCAGGCCAACCATCTGGGCATTGATCCGGATGCCTCCCCAAAAGTGCAGGAACTGCGCAAAAAAATTGCTGAGCAGGGGGTGGATGTCACGGGTATGGCCCATGAAGTCTACGACCATCTGTACAAATTTTTCCGCCGCTACTACCATGAAGGTGATTTTCTGGCCAAGCGCGTCTACAAACCCGGCGTTTACGCGATTCCATACGAAGGAGAAGAGGTCAAACTTCATTGGGCCAACAAGGACCAGTACTACATCAAAACCAGCGAATATCTGCGAGATTATGCCTTTGTCCTGAAGCCGGGCGCCAAAGATGATCCCATGCGGGTGCATTTCCGCCTCAAGGATGTGGCCGAAGGGGAACACGGAAATATCAAAGCTGGTGAGGATCAAAACCGCGTCTTCATTCTGGCTGAAGAAGATTTCATCGCCGAGGAAGACGGGGAAAGCGGCAGAGAATTGGTGATTTGCTTTGAATACCGGCCCGCCACACTGGCGGACTGGTCTGAAGCGGCCAGGGAACAGGCAACGGATGCGGCACGAAAAAAGCCGCCCGTCCAGAAAGTCCTGCGGGATGATGCTGTGCGCCGCATCCTGGCCATCGATGATGACACATTCAAACACTGGCTGACCGAACTGGCCCAACCCCACATAAAGGCAAACGGGGAGCCGGCCGACTACAGCCGCCTGGCCGCGCACCTGAACCGCTATACAGCCAAAAATACCTTTGATTACTTCATTCACAAGGACCTGAACGGATTCCTGCGCCGGGAGCTGGATTTTTATATCAAAACCGAAGTGATGCACCTGGATGATATTGAATCTGAAACAGCCCCCCGGGTGGAGCAGTATCTGTCCAAGATAAAGATCATCCGGCAGATCGCCGGCAAGATCATCGACTTTCTGGCACAACTTGAAAATTTCCAGAAAAAACTGTGGCTGAAAAAGAAATTCGTCGTTGAAACCAGCTATTGCATTACACTCGATCTTATCCCAGAAGAGTTTTATTCAGAAATTGCTGCCAACGAGGCTCAAAGAATGGAGTGGATAAACTTGTTTGCGATCGACAGGATCAAAGCAGAAGATGATCATATAGTAGAGGCTGATCCCGAATTGTTTCCGCAAGCACCAAAACCAGTATATTCCGAACCCTTAACCGTCGAGTTCCTCAAATACCATAATAAGCTCATAGTAGACACTCGTTTTTTTAGCGAATCCTTCAATGCCCGCATTTTGGCAAGGATGAAAGAAATCGATGTTAACCTTAATGGTCTGTTGGTGCATAGTGATAATTTCCAAGCCTTGCGCCTCATGGAGCGCCGTTTCCGTGAACAGGTCAAGTGCATCTATACGGACCCGCCGTACAATACAGCCAGTAGTTCTATACCATATAAAAACAATTATAGGCATTCATCTTTCGCTACAATGATGAATGATCGTATTGATGCACTGCACCCAACACTTACCAAAGATGGTGCCATCTTCATAAGTATCGACAAAACAGAACGTACAGTGCTTGAGCACATCATGAACGAAATTTTCGGCTCCAACAATCGGGTCGAAGAACTGATTTGGTCGATGAACACAAATAACAGCCAATCGCCTAATTACTCGACTAATCATGAGTATGTTCTGGTATATGCGAAGAACCGGCAAATTGCGGAACAAGACCGTGGAATGTTTCGGGAGCCAAAGCCAGGATATGAAGACGTTATGGCTTTAGTGGCGAAGCTAAATCAGGGATATCCAGCGATTTCAAAAATTGAAGATGAACTACGCAAGTTGTACGAGAAACATAAAATCGAATTTCAAGAAGAAATAGAGGCCCAGGGTTTTGAGTGGGAAGATTATAAGGGGGGTGATCCATGGAAAGGACTGTTTAACTATAACAAAGCAGAATACCGTGATTCAAATGCCCAGCTGGTAGCAGAAGGCGATGCAAAAAATAAGCAGGCGAAAATATGGATCTGGCAAGAAGGGGATGCTTCGATGCCCGCCACAAAACAAGCTGCAAGCACAAGTGATCCAGACCATAGTAATTATCGTTTCTATAAGCCCATTCACCCTCTGACAGGTAGAGAGTGTCCGCATCCAAAGAGCGGTTGGAAGTTTGCGTACGATGAAGATGCAAGCACCCCTGGCCGGCGTAGTTTTGTTGCATTGGATCGTGATGGACGTATCGCATGGGGACCAAATGAAAACAAAGTACCTAGACTCAAACGGATGCTTCACGAAGTGGAAACCAATGTTGGTAAAAGCGTCTTCCAAGATTATTCGGACGGTGAAAAGCAAACCTCGGCAATGTTTGGAAAGTCTGGTATTTTTTTAGCGCCTAAGCATACTGACTTTGTCTCTCGGTTCATTCAGCATGGAGCAAAGCCAGATAGCCTGATCCTGGACTGCTTCGGCGGGTCTGGCAGCACCGCTCATGCTGTGATCAAGATGAATCAGGATGATCGAGGGACGAGAAAATATGTGACTGTAGAGGTTGGAGAATATTTTGACACTGTGCTGAAACCGCGTGTCCTTAAGGCTGTTTATTCACAACGTTGGCAAAAGGGCAAACCTTTGTCACGGAAAGGAATCAGTCATTTCATTAAGATTATCAGGCTTGAATCTTATGAGGATAGCCTGAACAACCTGGCACTGTACCGCGATGAATCACAGGAATCCTTGCTGGCATTTGCCGAGGCCCAGGGACCCGGGGGGCTGCGGGAGCAGTACCTGCTGCGTTACATGCTGGATGTGGAAACCCGGGGAAGCCGGTCCCTGCTCAATATTCGTGCCTTTACCGATCCTGCCGCCTACCGGCTCAAGGTCAAGCGGCCCGGCAGCGAAGAGACCCGTGAGGTCAATGTGGATCTTTTGGAAACCTTTAACTGGCTGATCGGGTTGACCGTGGATACCATTGCCGCCCCCCGGACCGTCACGGCCGCCTTTACGCGTGACACTGATCCGGATCTGCCAAAAGATGCTCCCCGCCGCCTTTTGCTGGACGGGCAGGTGCGTGAAGACAGCAACGGTCTTTGGTGGTTCAGAACGGTTGCCGGCACCACCCCGGATGGCCGCAGAACCCTGGTGATCTGGCGCAAACTGACGGGCAATGCGGAGCGGGACAACCTGGTGCTGGATGAATGGTTCAAACAGCAAGGGTATGCCGGCAGGGACAGCAAATTTGATCTCATCTACGTCAATGGTGACAACAACCTGGAAAATCTGTGCCTGCCCGGCGAGACCTGGAAAGTCCGGCTTATCGAGGAAGATTTTCACCGGCTCATGTTCGAGGAGGCAGGGGCATAACCATGGCGGCAAAGAAAACAGGCAAAACGCCTCCTGTGCCGTTCACCTGTAAACTGGTGCTCAACCAGTGGCTGTTCAGCCTGTTCGGGATGCGGTCCAAAGACGGGTTTTATAACTGGAACGGCAAAAAACTGCCGCTGCTGGCAGCATTCAAAGAAAAGTTCCAGCTCACCGAAGACAGTGCCGCCGGCATGGATGAAAACAACATCCACCATTTTCATACCACCCTGACCAACCAGGCGGAACCGTTGCCGGACCTGCCCGAGGACCTGCTGCTGGCATATGACCAGAACATCGTCCGCCACACCCAGTACCTGAACCGGCGGCGCCTGGCCCGGGGCGAGGATGCCATTGACTGGAAATATTTTCAGTATCTGTCGCTGCTGTTCACCGAGATCTACCTGGACCGGTATTTTGCCGGTCCGGATGCGCTGCTGGGTTCCATCAACAAGCAGGTCACGCATTACAACCAGGAC
Source organism: Pseudomonadales bacterium (assembly GCA_021736745.1). Classification (GTDB taxonomy): domain Bacteria; phylum Pseudomonadota; class Gammaproteobacteria; order Pseudomonadales; family IMCC2047; genus JAJFKB01. The sequence goes on along the minus strand of JAIPFG010000118.1, from coordinate 255 downwards.
AAGCCGGCAACAGATCAGGTGCCGTTGCTGGACCCGGCAGGCGATGTCACAGGGCAGCTCAACAAGCTGGCCTTCTGGAGCGCCACCGGATCGGGCAAAACCCTGATCATGCATGCCAATATCCTGCAATACCAGCATTACCTGACCAAACACCGCCGCCGCCGGGACCTGAACCGGATCATTCTGCTCACCCCCAACGAGGGGTTGGGCCATCAGCATCTCAGGGAGCTGGCAGCTGCGGGCATTCATGCGGAA
>JAIPFG010000117.1 GCA_021736745.1 Pseudomonadales bacterium | reverse complement strand
GCGTCTTTACCCAGGTTGAATAGCTCGATGGCTTGTCGCCTCATCTCAGAGGAAAGGTTCATGCGCCCCATCACATATTCAGCCCATTTGATTTCTGTTTGGGATACGCGCCCATCAGCTTTTGCCATGCGGCCCATCATCAGAAATGTCATCCGGAAAAAGGCTTTTTGAATTTCTGCTTGTGAAGAAAACCCTGCTCCGGAAAAATTTTGTGCTAACCCTTTATCGAATAAATGCCCAACATACAGCCCAATTAAGGCCCCCAGAAAACCAAACCAGGAAAACCCAAATAATGTGCCAAGTATCTTCCCGAAAATCATTAAGCTTTTTCTCCCGCAAACGGACTCGTTGAGATATTCATTTTTGCTCCAAATAGTGCGTTAACGCCTTAAGGCGTTCGGGGGTGCCGATATCGAACCAGGCACCGTGGTAATGCTCAGCGGTGACTTTACCTTTTGCAATGGCCTGCTTAAGTAGTGGGGCTAATGGAAACGCTGTTGGCTTGCATTGAGAGAATAATTGAGGAGATAAAAGGCTGATGCCCGCAAAGGTTAATGTGGTTGAATCAGGAGAAATTTCAGGCTGTAAGAACCCAACCTCTGAGTTGAATGGTTTGGTCAGATGAAAATCACCTTCGCCATTATGGGCAGGGTTATCGACCAGAATCAGGTGGGCCATAGCAGGATTTTGATGCCGCAGATTTTCTAAAGGGTAGTCTGTCCAGATATCTGCATTGATCACAAGAAAGGCTTCATTGCCCAAGAGTGGTAGTGCATTGAAAATGCCCCCTCCGGTTTCCAGTGCGAGCACTTCCGGAGAATATTGAATTTTTGCGCCAAACTGTGAACCGTCCCCTAGAAAAGCTTCAATTTGATGGCCAAGATAGGCATGGTTAATGATCAGGTCAGTAAAGCCTGCCTTGACGAGGTTTTCCACATGATACTGCAGTAAGGGTTTGCCCGCCGCCATGAGTAGTGGCTTTGGCACGGTGTCTGTCAGTGGGCGCATCCGCTTACCACGTCCTGCCGCGAGGATCATGGCTTTCATGATTCTTGGCCGCAATGCTGCATAGCGAGAACAGAACAACTATTCATGGCTGGTACAATTCTGTCGTCTAACCACTGATTGAAAGTTTCAAGTTGAGGATAGGCGGCGCAAACAGTTTTCAGATAATTAAAGGTTCTGGGAATATCTTTCAGGTAGCCTGCTTTGCCATCGCGCAAATAGAGACGTGAAAAAATCCCGGCACATTTAATGTGACGCTGCAAGCCCATCCAATCAAACCAATGTTTACACTGGGAATACTCCAGATCCTGTATCAAGTCAGCCTGCTCGGCAAGAAGTATAAAATCCTTGATCCATTTCTCTTCCTGCATTGCAGGCCAATTGATATAACAATCTCGAATGAGGGAGACTAAATCGTAAGTGATAGGACCCACAACGGCATCTTGAAAATCCAGTACGCCAATCGACCCATTGTTTAGTAGCATGAGATTACGCGAATGATAATCCCGATGTACACATACCTTGGGCTGTTCCAGCGCGCTAGCCACCAGAAGATCAAAGGTCGAAGCTAACAATTGTTGCTCAGACTGATCCAGTTTCAGGCCTAATAGTTTAGAAAAAAACCACTCCGGGCAAAGATTCATTTCTCTGGTTAAAAGCGCCTCGTCATATTCGGGCAGTTCATAGCCATCGATCTGTTGACAGGTTTGGATATTGATCAGTGTTTGTATCGCCTGAAAATAAAGCGTATCAGCAGATTGCGGATTTAACTTATCCAAATACAGCACATCCCCCATATCCGATAAAAGTAAAAATCCCTGCTTAAGGTCTTCCGCGAGGACTTCGGGTACCGGCACGCCCGCGGCGAACCAAGACTTTGCGATGGCGACAAATGGGGCGCTATTTTCTTTTTCAGGTGGCGCATCCATCGCGATGAAGGTCTGTCCACTGGCTGTGGTTCTAAAATAGCGGCGAAAACTTGCATCACCGGATACAGGTATAAGTGGTAAAACAACATCAGATTGCACCAAAGATTTTTCGTTAAGTTGGCTCGTTACCCAGCATGCGAGCCTCTGTTGTCTTTGATCCAATCGAGCTTCCTCTTAGGGCGATACAAATAGAATCGCCTATTATCGCAATTGTTGTCGACACTACAAGCACTATCTGGATGGGCTGTTCATCTAAATTATTGGGTTAAGTAGGGCTAAGAACTTGGTCAAACATAAGAAAAAGGCTGTATTATCTACGGAGTGTATGTTTGTTGATCCGAGTTATTGATATTGGATAATGTTAACGCTGGAACGAATAACTTTCATTATCTTGGTTCCCGCTCAGTTAGGTAGTTCTGAGATAAAATGTAGATGCAAATTGTAAAATACAAAAAACAGGAATAAACGATGGGTGAAGTTCGCAATAAATTGTATGAATTATCATTTCCAAGCCGGTGGGGTGATATGGATGCTCTTGGGCATGTGAACAATACGGTCTATTTCCGCTATTTTGAAAACGTGCGTACCGAGTGGTTAACGGAACAGGGTTTCCCGATAACACTGGATAATGGAGCGCAAGGCCCGGTTATAGTCGATGCTTGTTGCCAGTTTTTGATCCCGGCGGTTTATCCGGTGAAGCTCAAAGTCTTAATGTTCGGTGGCGTTGCCGGACGTTCAAGTTTTAATAGCTACTATGAACTACGGGCCGCAGAGCAGCCAGATACCCTGTTTTGTACAGGCACTTCTCGAATTGTTTGGGTGGATTATATAAAAGGCGAATCAATTCCCCTTCCAGAATCGATTCGTGCACTGTTACCTGTTTAGATGAAAATATAGTAGCATAAATTAAAATAAATTGACCTTATAGTAAGTATCACATACTATATTAGCTTTATTATTCCCCTGATATTGCTCCGTCGAATATTTTTTCTTGTGGGTATGGAGCAAAAGGGAATTTTTAGCTTTCTATAAGAGAAAATAAGCTGAAAGATAAATCAATTCAAGTTGTTGTATTCGAGGAGAGAAAACCGATGACAATTAGTAAAACCTATGATTTTGCGATCGGAGATATCTTAATGTATCAAGGCGATAGCTATCAGGTACATGAAAACCAAGGAACTCAAGGCAAAGTATCACTCTTTCCATCTGTAGATGTTGTGTTGGAAGAGGTTACCTGGAATGATGAATACCAGCGAATCGGAAAAGCAGCCTTGCCCGCACCAACGCCCTGCGCCACCGGTAGCTGTTCTAAATAGTTTTAGTGATGATAGTGCTAATACCTGATCCTTATTGGTAGAGGCTAAAAAAAGTGGCTTGGAAAGGCGCTTATCACTTTCGGGGCGGCTATTGGTCGACCCTACAATTAAATTAAACAGGAAAAAAGGCTATGACTAATATCGACCTTCGCTCCCTCCATCCAGAAGATCTTGAAAAAGTAGTTTTAATTGATGCAGAAATTATTGGTAGGTCTCGCCGAGCCTTTTATGAAAAGCGGTTAGAGATTGCATTAGCTTCCCCAGAGTCGCTTATTACCTGTGCCGCATTAGTGGAAGGGGAACTGATCGGCTTTAGCTTTGTTAGAATTGAAGATGGGGCGTTTGGTATCAACGAGCGTATTGCAGAGGTGGATGTAATCGGTGTTGCCAAAGCATATCGCGAAGGCGGCGTTGCGACCTTAATGATGGAAGAGCTTGAAAGGCGCATGCTTAAACAGTCCATTAAAAATATCAGAACCATGATTGATTGGGGTGATACTGGGCTGACCGGATATTTCTCTTCCGCTGGTTTCAAACTTTTGCCATCGATAGTCGTTAGCCGCGAATGTGAAGCCCAACCTTCGTTTGATGGAGGTGACCCGGAGTCACCCCGTTATCAGGATGGCGCGAATAACGATTATGTCTCCTTGTTTAGAGACAGTATTCCTGTACGTACGATGAAAGAATCGGATTTGGACGGTGTTGTCCGCGTTGATAAAAAACTTACTGGCGAAGATCGTACCAATTTCTACAAAACCAAAATATCAGAAGTATTAAATGATTCCGGTATTCGGGTGTCTTTAGTTGTTGAGCAGGATAATACCATCGTTGGTTTTGCAATGGTAAGACTGGATTACGGTGAATTTGGTCAGTTGGAGCCTTCGGCCGTGCTGGATACCATTGGCGTTAACCCAGATTACCATCGAGCGGGTGTGGGGCATGCTTTGTTATCGCAGTTAATGGTTAATTTATCAGGCTTGCAGGTAAACAATATCCAAACTCAGGTACATTGGGAAAGTTTCGGGTTATTGGAATTTTTAAGTGGCTGTGGATTTAAAGCGACTCAGAATTTAGTGTTGAATAAGTCGTTGGACTAATCGGGCGGCAATCGTATTTTGTCTGTAAAAAGGGTTGCCTCAGGTAACCCTTTTTATTTGGGCTGAACCTTTGAGTGCTTTATTCTGGATGAAATTTTTTCACCCATTGGCGCTATCTTGTTACTATCATCAATCACCGCCTCTGTGGTCATGCTTTCGGCAAAAATATTTTTATAATCTTTAGAGAGAATAGTGACAGTGAGTTTGAGTTCTTTTCCTCAGCACTCAAGAAACGTTAGTATGAAGAACTTCCAATTACTCATTGGCATCTTGTCGCCATTGTTTTTTTCAGGCTGTAGCATTAAAACGGCGATCCCCGGAGATTCTCTGGATACGCTGTATTCTTATCAATGGGTCCAACCCAACAATCTCAATACGGAGACTAGTACAGCCGATATTGCCCAGGCATTGCATGATTACGATGTTATCTTTTTTGGTGAGCTGCATACCCATCCCGCTGTCCACTTGGCACAAATGGAGTTATTTCAAGCATTGGCGAGTTTAGGTAAGCCTCTGACTTTAAGCCTGGAACAATTTGAACGTGATACTCAAGAATTATTAGACGAGTATCTTACGGGTGCCATCGGTGAGCAATACCTGATCGACAAAGGGCGTGCCTGGGATAATTATGAGACGTCGTATCGGCCTCTAGTCGAATACGCAAAGAATAAACATTTTCCCGTCATTGCCGCAAATGCCCCGAAATCGATAGTTGTCTGCGTGGGACGGAAAGGGTTATCGGCATTGGATAACCTATCGGCACAGGAACGGGGATACGTGGCGAAAGACATTGATATCTCAGCCAGTACTTACCGCAAGCGATTTATTGATTTTATGCAAACAGAATCTGTTCATGGCAATGGCTCTGATGAGCAGAATAAAACCATGCAGGCGATGTTTTTGCGCGGCTATGCAGCGCAGGCTACCCGTGACGATACCATGGCAGAATCTATAGCCGAGCACCTCAAACACCAACTTCGTCAAGTTTTGCATCTGAACGGAAATTTCCATTCGAGTGAATTTCAGGGAGCTGTCGAACGGTTACTGAAAAGGATGCCTGAGTTAAAAGTTGCGGTGATCCATACCGTGTCCTTGCTTGGCAGCTCAGATGAATTACTCAAGCAGGAGAAGGAAAAGGGAAGTATTTTGCTATTGGTGTCCCCGCTACCGGATAAATTTGTAAAGGATGAAAACCGCCAACAATGGATGCAAGGACAAATGGAAAAACGCATGAAGAATCGTGAAAAATGCCAATAGTGCCTAGCCGTTAGGAAAGTTACTTCAGTCATGATGGAAAACGCACGACGTGCGGGCATTCCACAAGAATTAAGTGAATACCTCTATATCCCTGCAATCAACTGGAACAAACGTCGTTTCGATTGATCTAATTTGGCCTAATCTGCAAAAAATTCCGGTGTAATGGATAAGCACTTCCTCTGTTGGGTTGACCATTTTCCGGAGAAGGAGGTTACCATGAAGCGCCTCTACTATATTACTTCAGATGTAGATAGTGCGGAACATATTGCCAACGACATGCACCAGAAAGGGATTTCAGACTGGCATTTTCATGTGCTTAGCAAGGATCGTGTCGGTCTCTACAGACATCATATTCATTCAGCCAATTATTTACATGAATTTGATGTGGTTCACAGTGCACTGCGAGGAACCATTATCGGAGTAATTATTGGATTGACGTTGTGTATTACCATCAATTCTGCTTCGGGGTATCCTGCGTTGTCTTTACCGCTAATGTTATTGATAGGTGCATTATTCGGGACTTGGCTAGGGGCATTAATTGGCCTAACCCATGAAAATTATAAAATCGCTCGATTTCATAATGATATCGAGGCCGGCAAATATCTCATTATGGTGGATGTACACAAGAACGAAGAAACGAAAATCAAAACAACCATGAAGCGATATTACCCAGAAGCAAAAATGTCGGGTGAAGATTCGATACTGATTAACCCGTTTAAAGGGCATATGGGTGCTCTCAGGATGTGAATCGGGTACAGGGAGTGGCCAAGTCACTTTAGAGAGGGAGGTGGCTTGGTATCATTAATGTTACTGCCGCCTTTTCTTTTTAATCTTGGAGAGGGCAAAGCCGCCTGTTTTCAATAGGCGAAGAATATACTTATGACCAGTGGAGTCAAACAACCATGGATAATCAATTTCACCCTATGACCGAACTGTTTCTCCAGTTGGGGCTGCCTAGCAGTAGCGACGAGATAGAGTCTTTTTTTAAACAGCATAAACTAGATAGTGACGCGCCATTGATTGATGCTTCTTTTTTCACCAATGGGCAAAAGCAGTTTTTGAAAGAAGCCTTGGCCGCTGATTCCGATTGGGCGGAAATAGTTGATCAAATGGATGCCCAACTTCGCAATTAAGGGACGAGAGAGTGGAAATTTTATTTGAATAAAACTTACAAATATAACGAAGTCGAAAGATTGGCAAATATTTTTAGGAAAGCAGGTGTAATAAAAAAGGCCAACCGTTTTCGGTTGGCCTTTTTAAATTGGTGGAGGCGGGGGGATTTGAACCCGCGTCCGTCAGTCCGCTGCTCGAGGCTCTACATGCTTAGGTCCGCTTATTGAGTTAACCGTTATCAGCCCAGCGGGCGGGACGATAATAGCGATCCTGAAAAGTGTTTAGCAGCGCTGCTTCAGGCACGCTTTGCTGCGATCTAGTTCTATATGACAGTTGAGTCCTGTTTACTAGCATCCAGTATCAACCGCTAACAGGGTTTAAGCTGCTAGAGCGTAGTTTTCGTCGTTTGCGACTATAACTATTACAGCTTTGGATTAACGAGATTGGCTGTCATCTCGGCATGCACCCGGAGGTTTGTAACCCACGTCGAATCCAGAATCGCCCCCTGAACTTCGCTGGGTGCTTTCAAAGCAAAGCACTCAGCGAAGTTCAGCATCAATGGGATCTGTATCTTGATGCGCTATCGAGTTGTTAAAGAGCGTGGCTATTATAGGCCAAACTAGCCAAGGATTGGATTATATTTTGTGCTGTAAGTTCACTAGGCAGTTTTTTGGTTTTAATGTTTGGCGTCATGCCTAACGATGCGTTGCTTTTCGCGATTCCAGTCGCGTTCCTTTTCGGTAGCGCGCTTATCATGTTTCTTTTTACCTGTAACGAGCGCAATTTCGCACTTTACCAGGTTTTTCTTCCAATAGAGCGCAAGTGGCACACAGGTATGACCTTTCTGCTCTGTTGCGCTAAATAGTTTGCTGAGTTCTTTTTGATTAAGCAGCAATTTGCGTGTTCGGGTAGGATCGGCAATGACATGGGTTGAGGCAGTATTCAGCGGTGTTATGTGTGCGCCAAGTAGCCAAGCCTCACTGTCTTTTAAAAGAACGTAGCTCTCTGTGAGTTGGGCCTTTCCTGCTCGGAGACTTTTCACCTCCCATCCAGCTAAAACTAATCCCGCTTCGAACTTTTCTTCGATGTGGTACTCGTGGCGCGCTTTTTTATTGAGCGCAATGGTGCCGGGTGATGTTTTCTGCTTTTTAGCCATGGCGCGGGATTATATCGGCATGTGGCCCTCTTGAATACGTCTAGCCGATTAAACTCAGGCCGAAATATTTCAATGCGACGGTATTGACGAAAATTAAAAAAAGTACCAAGGGGATCAAGGTGCTTAAGGAGAAGGTGACATATCTTTCCAGTAATGATCCCTTGTAATTGGGGTCGCCGAGCTCCAACTCAGCATCGAGGTTTGCCTTTCTCCATTTGTAGGTGACGAAGAGACAAATAATGAAACCGTTTAATGGCAATATGGTTTCGTAAAAAATATCGATGATAACGTCAAAGAAGGATTTGGTTTGTCCGGCATAACTGATGAAATACGTCAAAAAACTTACATCACCGAAGGAAAGAATACAGCAAAGTGTTAGTACGCTGGCGCTGGCGCAAAGAATGGTCAAACTTTTGCTGCGGCTGTATCCGAGTTCGTCTTGTAAACTGGCGAGCGGGACTTGCATGATGGATACTTGAGAAGTCAGTGCGGCGAAAAACACGAGTAAGAAAAATGCTGAGGCAACAATGCTGGCGCCCCAATAGCCTATCGACGCCTCAAGTGCGAGAAATATCTTGGGTAAAAAACTAAAGATTAAAGAAATGGATGAATCCGACAGCTCTCCAGTATTGGTGTCAGGGTTGAATGAAAAAATAGCGGGAATGATCAGTAGGCCTGCCAAGAAGGCAACGCCAGTGTCTGCCAGCGCTACCATTTTAGCGGAAGCAGGAATACTGTTGTCCTGTTTCATGTAGGAGCCATAGGTTATTAAAATACCCATCCCGAGAGAAAGGGAGAAAAAGGCTTGGCTTAGCGCCCCACTGATGACTGAGGGAGTCAGTTTGGTGATGTCAGGGATAAGGTAAAACTTTACACCAGATAAGGCATTGTCCAGGGTGAGTACGAAAATCACCAACCCGATAAGCATGATAAAGAGAGT
>JAIPFG010000116.1 GCA_021736745.1 Pseudomonadales bacterium | reverse complement strand
GCATGTCCGGTGTTAGGCTTGAAGCCAAGGTGCACTTAGTAACCTGTGCTGCCAACGCCGCGCAAAATATCGAAAAATGTGTACGCCGTTGCGGTTTAAATGTGGACGATATTATTTTAGAGCAATTAGCCTCAAGTTACGCCGTTTTGACAGATGACGAAAAAGAATTGGGTGTCTGCATGGTGGATATCGGAGGTGGGACTACGGATATCGCTGTATTTGTTGATGGCTCTATTCGGCATACCGCAGTGATACCCATTGCCGGCGACCAGGTAACCAATGATATTGCGATGGCTCTGCGAACGCCCACACAAAATGCTGAAGAAATAAAAATAAAATATGCCTGCGCGTTAACGCAACTGGCGGGCCCTGATGAAACGATTAAAGTGCCCAGTGTCGGTGATCGTCCGCCAAGAGATTTGTCGCGCCAGGCCTTGGCAGAGGTAGTGGAACCCCGCTATGAAGAATTATTTACCTTGATCCAGTCCGAGTTGCGTCGCAGCGGTTTTGAAGATTTAGTGGCCGCTGGCATCGTGTTGACCGGAGGCACCTCGAAAATGGAAGGGGTAGTTGAATTGGCAGAAGAAATATTCCACATGCCGGTACGCTTAGCCATGCCACAAGGGGTTGAGGGGTTAGTGGATATTGTGAGAAACCCTATTTATGCGACAGGTGTGGGGCTGTTGATTTACGGAATGCGCCAACAATTGGATGGTCTGTCTGACAGTCGGCAGCGAACGGGAGTTGGCGGCCTATTTGCCAAAATAAAAAGTTGGTTTAAAGACAATTTTTGAGCAGGCTCATTACGAGCACGCAAGTGATTATTTATTTGTAAAACCCAGAGGAGATGGCCATGTTTGAACTGATCGATAGTGTTCCACAAAGTGCGGAAATAAAAGTAGTTGGTGTTGGCGGTGGCGGTGGTAATGCGCTTAACCACATGTTGGAAAACAATGTTGAAGGCGTCGAATTTATTTGTGCCAATACCGATGCCCAGGCGTTAAAGGCGATTTCGGCCAGGACTGTATTGCAACTGGGCGGTCAGGTGACGAAAGGCTTAGGTGCCGGAGCGAACCCGGAAATTGGTCGCCAGGCGGCGATGGAAGATCGTGAGCGAATCATCGAGGTGTTGCAAGGTGCGGACATGGTCTTTATTACGGCAGGTATGGGTGGTGGTACGGGTACAGGTGCCGCGCCGGTTTTTGCACAGGTCGCCAAAGAGCTGGGCATCCTAACGGTTGCCGTTGTGACAAAACCCTTCGCCTTTGAAGGGCGTAAACGGGCGGAAATAGCCAATGCCGGTATTGCCGCTTTAGCGGAACATGTCGACTCCTTAATTACGATTCCCAATGAGAAATTGTTGACGGTCTTAGGGGAAAGCACTAGCTTACTGAAGGCATTTGGCGCGGCTAATGATGTATTGTTAGGTGCAGTCCAGGGTATTGCTGATCTGATTATCCGTCCGGGCATGATAAATGTCGATTTTGCTGACGTGCGCACTGTGATGTCGGAAATGGGAATGGCAATGATGGGTAGCGGAAGCGCAACGGGTGAAAACCGGGCCAAAGAAGCCGCAGAAGCTGCGGTGCGCAGCCCCTTGTTGGAGGATGTCAATTTACAGGGAGCACGTGGAATTCTTGTCAATATTACGGCAGGACCAAACCTATCATTGGGTGAGTTTTCTGTGGTGGGCGAAACAGTCGAGGATTTCGCTTCGGACAATGCAACAGTTGTGGTTGGTACGGTGATTGACCCGGATATGGGGGACGAGCTGCGTGTTACTGTCGTTGCGACCGGTCTGGGCGAGCAGCAACATAAGCCAAAAATGGAGGTGGTTGAGCAAAAACCTAATCTTGATGGCCGGGTCGATTATGGCAAATTGGATCGACCAACCGTTATGCGCAAGCAAGCGTTGGGTAATGCGGCTATTGATCACTCTTCTGCTGCAGCAAGGGATATGGATTACCTTGATATACCGGCGTTTCTGCGTCGCCAGGCAGATTAATAAAAGCATATATCGGCACTGTGGTTATACGGCCATCGCCGCAGTGCCGATAGTTTTTTTGAATTACCGAAATGTATTGTTAACAGGGGCCGGTAAATTTGTTAGTATTCGCGGCTAACTTTTGGAATTTGCTTATAATTTTACTCCTTTTGAGTCCCTGATTTATGATTGGACAACGTACCCTAAAGAACACGATACGAGCCACTGGCGTTGGCTTGCATTCAGGTGAGAAGGTCTATTTGACCCTCAAGCCCGCACCGGCGGATACCGGGATTGTATTTTGCCGTACCGATTTGGATCCGGTTGTTGAGATTCCGGCACTAGCAGAAAATGTTGGTGAAACAACCCTGTCCACGACCCTGATGAAGGGTGGCGCACGCGTCGATACGGTTGAACATCTGCTATCAGCGATGGCAGGATTAGGGATAGATAATGCCTATGTTGAGCTGAGTGCAGCTGAAGTGCCGATTATGGATGGTAGTGCAGGGCCTTTTGTGTTCCTGATTCAATCGGCAGGTATTCAGGAACAGCCTGTCGCGAAAAAATTTATTCGTATCAAACGCAAGGTCAAGGTCTCCGACGGAGACAAGTGGGCTAGTTTTGAGCCATTTGACGGTTTTAAAGTTACCTTTACCATTGATTTTGATCACCCGGTTTTCAAAGGGCGCTTGCAGCAGGCGTCAGTGGATTTTTCCTCAACCTCCTTTGTGAAGGAGGTCAGTAGAGCGCGCACCTTTGGTTTTATGCGTGATATCGAATATTTACGGTCACATAATCTGGCGCTTGGTGGCAGCATGGATAATGCCATTGTCGTCGATGATTATCGTATTTTGAATGAAGATGGGTTGCGTTATGAAGATGAGTTCGTCAAGCATAAAGTATTGGATGCAATTGGTGACCTTTACCTGCTCGGCAATACGCTGATCGGCGAATTTAAAGGCTTTAAGTCAGGGCACGGCCTCAACAATATTTTATTGCGTAAACTGATTGCCCAGGAAGATGCTTGGGAAGTGGCGACCTTTGATGCTATTGAAAACGCACCTATTTCATATTCACGCCCGGTGTTGTCGGTTTAACGGCAAACACACAACAAAAATACCCCGCATTGCCGGGGTATTTTTTTGGCCGTTATTTAACAGGCGACATGACTAAATTATTCTGCTTCAGTGATATGTCGAAATGCAGCGCTCAGTGCGGGTTGATCAAAACTTTCGGCTACTTTTCTAAGATGCTCAGTCGATTCCGGTGAAAGGGGTTTTGCTTTGATTTTCGGATTTGTTTTTGTGTATTTCGGGCGGACTTTAATTTTAATTTTCTGAATATCGTTGAAACTTTTTAATTGTTTCAGCTGTTTTATCAGTTGCGGTTCCCGGAATCTTAACTTTGTGCTCCAGGCAGCCGTGTCGGCTTGCAAAGTTAGCAGACCGTTCCGGTAACTGATCAATTGGCAGTAATCCTGATAATCGGGAGGAAGCGCGGCATTGAGCTGATCTTGTAAAGATAGCATTTTTTGCGCCCGAGCAAGTAATCCGGCAAGTGCCGAATGGGGTGCATTTAGCAGTCGGCTTATTTCAGTCTCTGCGCTATAATTACGTCTACTCATAGGTTAGACATGGTATGCCCTAACCAGCCAGATGGTCAACTGAGGTTAACTTGAGAAAATCAGTATGAACATAATTTTCGTGAGTCGAAAACATGGGAAAGCTCGAACCTTTGCGTTGGGGAATATTTGGCTTTGCTGTATGGCACTTTGCTTCGCTATTCTCTTGGTTGGCGTTTATGGTATAGGCTATCAATTGGCAATCGATGAACAGGATGTATTGCGTAGAGAGAATTACATTGGCAATTGGATTCAGGATTTACAAAGTAAGGGAAAGAGGGTTGAACAGCTCAAGCAAGAATCAGAAGAGCAACTGGAATCCTTAACAATACGTGTGGCAGAACTTCACGCCAGGTTGATTCGCCTTGATGCCTTAGGTGAGCATTTAACCAAAACCGCGAAGCTGGAGGAGGGGGAATTCGACTTTTCCCGAGCCCCGGCACTGGGTGGGCCAAGTACCGAAGAGGAAGGAATTTCCTACACACCGCCAAGTTTTATCGAAGCGATTAATCAGCTAACGTTAGATATTGAATTGCGTGAGCGGGAATTGGAAGTTCTTAATAAACTACTTGGAAACCAAGAATTTGAGAGTGATCGTTATATTGCAGGGCGACCCGTTAAGTGGGGCTGGATGTCATCCGGTTTCGGTCGTCGTAATGATCCTTTCTCCGGCCGCATTGCCTGGCATGAGGGTATCGATTTTGCCGGGAAAGAAAATTCTGAAATAATCGCCGTCGCTGCCGGCGTTGTCACCTGGTCAGGTCCGCGTAGTGGCTATGGTAAGCTGTTGGAGGTGAACCACGGTGGTAATTTGGTTACCCGCTATGCCCATGCAAATCGGCTGCTAGTTAAGGTTGGCGATGTAGTGGAAAAAGGGCAGACCATTGCCCTAATGGGGAGTAGCGGAAGATCCACCGGACCTCATGTGCATTATGAGATTTTGAAAAATGGCACACCGGTTAATCCGATTAACTATATCAAACGTAAAAATATTTGATTAGGATCCTCTGAAGTTTCCTGTTTTTTCCCCATCATACTTGTTTAATCCCCCTCTTGACTCAATATTTAGAAGTTTAATGGTCTGATAGGCCGAAACACTGGTTTAGGCTTTGCTCTAATCAGTTTACAATACCGCGTCCGGTGTGGGGCTGAAAATGGCCGGGCAAACTTACCTCTAATGATGCGATAAAAAAATGATTGGAAACGTAACAAGAAAATTATTTGGTAGTAAAAATGACCGCGAATTAAAGCGCATGGGCAAGCTGGTTAAACAGATTAATGCGCAGGAAGAATCGATAAAGGCGTTGTCCGATCAAGAATTACAAAATAAAACCCAGGAGTTTCGTCAGCGGTTCAAACAGGGGGAAACCCTGGATCAACTCTTGCCGGAGGCGTTCGCTGTTGTGAGAGAAGCGAGCCAGCGGGTATTGGGCATGCGGCATTTTGATGTGCAGATGATAGGGGGTATTACCTTACACGAAGGGCGGATTTCTGAAATGCGCACGGGTGAGGGTAAAACCTTAATGGCAACACTTCCTTCCTATTTGAATGCGATACCGGCCAAAGGCGTACACATAGTGACGGTAAATGATTATCTTGCCAGTCGTGATGCCGGTTGGATGGGCCCAATCCACGAGTTCCTCGGTCTGACAGTTGGTGTGATTAACTCAGGCCAGGATTATGAGGCGAAGCGTCAGGCTTATGCCGCTGATATTACCTATGGTACTAACAACGAATTTGGTTTTGATTACCTGCGCGACAATATGGCTTTTAGCATAGAGCAAAAGGTGCAGAGACCCCTCTTCTATGCCGTAGTGGATGAGGTTGATTCTATTCTTATTGACGAAGCTAGGACCCCTCTTATTATTTCTGGTGCCGTAGGCGACAGCTCAAAGATGTATACAGAAATCAATAAGATTATTCCCAAGCTCAAGCGTGGCTACGAAGCAACAGAGGAAGCCGAAGCAATTGAAGGACACTTTACGATTAATGAAAAAAGCCGTTCGGTTGAGTTAACGGAGGAAGGCCACCAACAGGTAGAAGAGCTGCTTTCGGAAGCCGGATTGTTGCCGGAGGGTGAGAGCCTTTACGCGCCACAGAATTTAGGCTTACTGCATCATGTGCATGCCGGATTGAAAGCGCACGCCATCTTTCAACGCGATGTTGATTATATTGTCCAGGATGATGAAATTGTTATCGTCGATGAGCACACAGGCAGAACCATGCCGGGACGACGCTGGTCTGAAGGCACCCACCAGGCGATTGAAGCAAAGGAAAGTGTGACCATTCAAAATGAGAGCCAGACGCTGGCCTCGACAACGTTCCAGAACTATTTCCGTCTCTATGAGAAATTGTCAGGAATGACGGGAACCGCTGATACCGAAGCTTTTGAATTCAGACAGATCTACGGGCTGGATGTGGTGGTTATCCCAACCAATAAACCGATGATTCGAAAAGACGCCAATGATTTAGTTTATCTGAGCATGGCGGAAAAATTTGATGCAATCATTGAAGAAGTTAAAGGCTGTATCGAAAAACAACAGCCTGTCTTAGTGGGTACTGCTTCGATTGAATCATCCGAGTATGTTTCGAATCTATTAGACAAAGCAAAAATAAAACACAATGTTTTGAATGCAAAACAGCATGCCAAAGAAGCGGAGGTAATTGCCCAGGCCGGGAAACCGGGAGCGGTCACTATTGCTACCAATATGGCTGGTCGTGGGACCGATATTATGCTGGGTGGTAACTGGGAGGCGGAAGTAGCCAAGCTGGAAAACCCCTCACAGTCGGAAATTGATGCAATCAAAACCGCTTGGCAAGAGCAGCATCAGAAGGTTATCGAAGCAGGAGGGTTACACATTATCGGGACAGAACGACATGAATCCCGTCGAATCGATAACCAGTTACGAGGTCGTTCAGGGCGGCAAGGTGATCCGGGCTCATCACGCTTCTTTTTGTCTCTGGAAGATAATCTAATGCGTATTTTTGCATCCGATCGGGTGAAGAACCTGATGCAAGCACTGGGGATGGAAAAAGGTGAGGCAATAGAACACCGTATGGTGAGTAATGCCATTGAAAAGGCACAGCGTAAGGTAGAAGGGCATAACTTCGATATTCGTAAACAATTATTGGAATACGACGACGTTGCTAACGATCAACGTAGTGTTATTTATCAGCAACGTGATGAAATCATGGAATCCGATGATATTTCTGAAACCATTGTGGCGGTTCGCAACTCGGTGCTGAGTGAGGTGATCAGCGCCTTTATTCCTCCGCAAAGTTTAGAAGAGCAGTGGGATATTGCCGGTTTGGAGCAGCAGCTTAGTTCAGAAATGAATCTGGAGGCACCAGTCCAGGAGTGGCTGGATCAGGATCATTCATTGGATGAGCAGGGAATACGCGATAAAGTTCTGGAATTGATGACCGCCGCTTATAGCGAAAAAGAAGCCGCCGTGGGCTCAGACATGATGCGCAAAGTGGAAAAGCAGGTGATGTTGGAAACGCTGGATACCCGGTGGAAGGAGCACTTGGCTACGATGGATCATCTCCGTCAGGGAATCCATCTGCGAGGGTATGCGGCAAAAAACCCTAAGCAGGAGTATAAGCGAGAAGCGTTTAATTTATTTCAGGAATTGTTAAACAGCATCAAGCATGATGTCGTACGTATATTGAGCCATCTTCAGTTTTATCAGGAGTCCGACCTGGAGGCGCTCGAACGTAAGCGCCAGGAGGAGTTGCAGCGCAAGATGGAATATCAACATGCGGAGTCTTCCGCAATGATGGACGAAAATAGTCAGTCCGGTGCAGCGGACGAAGGTGTACAACAGCCCTTTGTCCGAGAAGGAGAAAAGGTTGGGCGTAATGACCCTTGCCCCTGCGGCTCCGGTAAAAAATTCAAGCGCTGCCATGGAAGTCTGTCAGGTGGCGAATAAAGCTATTGATGGATGACTGATGCTGATGACCGGCTAACTGAGTGGTAAACAAACCAATTTAAACAAACGTCTGTTAACAGAATATAGTAAGACTTAGAGGATTGAATGGTGGCGGTAGGCCCAGATATTTTCCCGGAAATGTATCCCATTGCAGGTGTTCAGTTAAGTACAGTGAGTGCTGGCATTAAAAAGCCGGGGCGGAAGGATTTGGTTCTTATTGAGATCGCTGAGTCGAGCCAAGTTGCGGCCGTCTTTACTAAAAATAGTTTTTGCGCTGCCCCCGTCGTACTTGCCAAGCAACATCTGCAAACAGGTACGCCGAAATATCTTCTGATTAATACGGGAAACGCAAACGCGGGTACCGGAGAACAGGGGATGCAAGCAGCCCAAAACTGCTGTGAGCAGTTGGCCAAATTGGCGCAAAGCTCCGCGCAAAATATTCTGCCGTTTTCAACCGGAGTGATTGGTGAGCCGCTACCGGTACAACGACTGATCGATGCATTTCCCGACGCATTGACGCAATTAAACCCGAACGGATGGTCGGATGCCGCTAAAGGTATTTTAACAACGGATACTCGGCCAAAGGGGGCAAGTGTCTGTTTTGAGCATGAGGGAGAAACCATCCATGTAACAGGCATTGCCAAGGGTTCTGGCATGATTCGACCGGATATGGCGACCATGCTGGCCTTTGTGGCGACCGATGCAGCCGTAACGCAACCCCTGTTGCAGTCAATTCTCGATAGCGCCAATCAACAATCTTTTAATCGCATCACTGTCGATGGAGATACTTCAACCAATGACGCCTGTGTCCTGATTGCAACCGGTACAGCCGGGGGTGGAGTGTTAGCGAATGCGGAAGGTGCATTATATGACAAATTGCTCGGGGCCGTGACGACCGTCTGCGTGGCGTTGGCGCAGGCAATTGTCAAGGATGGGGAAGGTGCGACTAAGTTTGTCAGCGTTGAGGTGAATGAAGGCAAAACAGAGGAAGAGTGTCTGCTTGTGGCCTATGCCATTGCCCATTCACCTTTAGTCAAAACCGCATTATTTGCAAGCGATCCTAATTGGGGCCGTATTCTGGCCGCAGTGGGACGAGCCGGGTTGGAGAATCTGGATGTTTCAAAAGTGGATGTATATCTGGACGATATTTGTATCGCCAAGCAGGGTGGCCGCGCCGTCAGTTATACAGAAGAGCAAGGTCAAGCGGTGATGCATCAGCAGGAAATCACGATTCGTATCATGCTGGGACGTGGCGAAGCCTGTGAGCGAGTCTGGACCTGTGATCTGTCCCA
>JAIPFG010000115.1 GCA_021736745.1 Pseudomonadales bacterium | reverse complement strand
GGAATTCCATGGGCTTTGAGACGTTCTGTGCTGGCAAGTGAGCTGGAAACAGCACCATCAAAAAGGTGCTTAATTTTTGCCAAGGCATCGATAAAATAATTGGTGGTGGATCCAGTTCCAACCCCAACAATGGTGTCATTTTGCAGTCTGTTTTGAATGTGATCGACGGCTGCTTGGCCAACGGCTTGCTTTAATTCGTCTTGGGTCATGGGGTCTTTTGTCATGCTGAGGCGTTTCCGCGAGTGAAATGAGTGTTTGGTTCGGGATTATAAGGCCTTGGTGCGATTGATTATAGACTTGTTCGTCACTAACTCTTTATCATAGGCATCTTCTTGGGTTCATAAATTAATCACGGGTTCTCATGCCGCAACAGTATGTAAAAAAAATATTACAAGCCAGAGTTTATGATGTCGCTATAGAAACTCCAGTCGATGAGGCGCGTTTTCTCTCAGAACGATATAACAATCGTATTCTGATCAAACGGGAGGATTTGCAGCCAGTCTATTCCTTTAAACTGCGGGGCGCATATAACAAAATGTCGGGTTTGTCTGCGTCACAACGCAAAAGAGGGGTGATAGCCGCTTCTGCGGGGAACCATGCTCAAGGGCTTGCGCTTTCTGGGAAAAAACTGGGAATTAATACGGTTATTGTGATGCCAAAAACCACGCCGGATATTAAGGTGGCGTCTGTCCGAGCAAGAGGAGCAAAGGTTATATTGCATGGTGATACCTATGATGAAGCCTCCACTCATTCCCATAAGTTAGCCAAGGAAAAAGGCTATACCTATGTCCATCCCTTTGACGACCCCGATGTGATAGCCGGGCAAGGCACTGTCGGTATGGAAATTTTACGGCAGGTGACAGGACCCTTACACGCTGTCTTTGTCCCGGTTGGGGGTGGCGGTTTGATTGCGGGTGTGTCGGCCTTTATCAAGTTTGTGCGACCTGGTGTCAAAGTGATCGGTGTGGAAGCCGAAGATTCTGCCTGTATGCAGCAGGCGCTTGTTAAAGGACGTCGAGTGGTATTGCCGGAAGTGGGAATTTTTGCCGACGGCGTTGCGGTGGCGCAGGCAGGAAAAGAAACCTTCCGTATTGTCAAACAGTGTGTCGATGAAATTGTCACGGTCAATACCGATGAAATTTGCGGGGCGATAAAAGATATCTTCGATGATACGCGCTCGATTGCTGAGCCAGCTGGGGCCTTGGCAGTTGCAGGATTAAAAAAGTATATCGAAAAAAATCGTATTCAAGGTAAAACCCTGGTGGCGATTGATAGTGGCGCAAATGTTAATTTTGATCGGCTGCGTCATATTTCTGAGCGTTCTGAGTTGGGCGAAAAACGTGAGGCAATTATTGCTGTGACGATCCCAGAAGTACCAGGAAGTTTTAAGAAATTTTGTGGTGATTTGGGTAAACGTAATATTACTGAATTTAATTATCGCTATGCCGATGAGCGTGAAGCACAGGTTTTTGTCGGTGTGCAGCTCAGCGATGGTGGCAAGGAACGGGCAAAATTAATTGAGGAATTATGCCGGTTAGAATATGCCGTGCTTGATCTTACGGATAACGAAATGGCGAAATTACATGTCCGTCACTTAGTGGGCGGCCGAGCGCCTGAAGCACAGAATGAACTGGTGTTTCGTTTTGAGTTTCCAGAGCGCCCAGGGGCCTTGATGAAATTTTTACAAACGTTAGGACAACGTTGGAATATTTCCCTGTTCCATTATCGCAATCATGGTGCCGCCTATGGCCGGGTGATGGTAGGAATGCAGGTCCCGGCTAATGAGAAGAAACTCGCTGAAGAGTATTTTAAAAAAATTGGCTATCCCTTTTGTGAAGAAACAACTAATCCAGCGTATCAAATATTTCTTAGCTAAGGGGGCCGTTAGCCGAAAACGGGTGAGTTAAAAAAAGTTAATGCACTTTCAGTGGCGACTCCCTGTATCGGAACATCCCAAGAGCAAGGCACAATCTGATCTGTTTGCTGGAAGCTATGTCCTAAACCAATCAGGCTGGGTTTGATTGGGCGAGGATTCGAGCAAAGGAATGCAAAGGTACGATCGTAATAGCCCTTTCCCATGCCAAGCCGATTCCCCTCTGCATCCACTGCGACCAAGGGTACAAAGACCAAATCCAGAGTTTGGGGTAATCGTAATTCTTCCTGGGAACAGATGGGTTCGGGTATCCCATAGCGATTGTTTACTAAGATGGAATCCTGGGTATAAGGTGCAAAATGTAAATAGTTGTCGCCATTACTGGCCAGTAATGGCAGGTAGCAGGACTGATTGTTTTGCCAGGCGAATTCGATGAGAGGGTGGGGATCAATTTCGCCAGAGTTAGCCAGGTAAAAAGCGATATGCTGGCTTTTTTTAAACAGAAGTGAGTCGGATAAAACCTTTAGCAATCCCATAGCCGCGTTATTCTGTTGTGCAGGGCTTAAGGCAAGGCGCTGGCGCTGCATGCTTTGTCGCAATTGCTTTTTATCAACCATAGAAAACCTAGAAGATCTAAAATTGAAATAAAAATAATTATAAAGCGGATAGCTTCAAGGAAGGTAGGATTAAGCAGCTCTCCGAAACGCCGTCGTCAGCCAGGCCCTTGAACCATTGGTCCAAGGTGGTGGCAGCTGAAACGAATCAGGCTTTCCGATCTAGCGGACTTGCACACCTCCGCTTCGAAGTCGCCCCCAAAAATTTTAATATAGGCTCGAGGACTAAACTGACTAGCGAACGTAACAGAGAGCTTGATATCAAGTATATCGTAATTCATGATTTTGTCAGTCATTAGTCGGCATTTTTTAGATTGTTTTGGTTTACGCAAGACCGTCTTGAAACGAAATGGTTTTAAAAAGAAGAAAATAGGAAGGTAAATCAGGCTGAGGCAACAAAGATTAAAAGGGAGAAGTTCGTTCAGGAAATTTCTTGCAGGAAATCATCAATTTTAGTGGCTAGACGCAGGGCGGTATTTTGACTACTGCTGTGAGCCTGATCTTTTTTGATAAACTCATGTGTGATATTTAACGCCGCCATCACCGCGATCCGTTCTAAACCATGTACTTTTCCGGAGCTGCGAATTGCCCGCATCTGCTTGTCCAGATGTTGCGCCGATAGCTGCAAAGCCTGTTGCTCCTCAGGCGGACAAGCAATCAGATATTCTTTATCTAGGATCAGTACTTTGGTCGTGTGGGTGCTCGAGGACACAGTTAATGTTCCATCGCTTTTAAACGTGTAATCATGCCCTCTACCTTATGGCGCGCTAAATCTTTTTGTTTTAAAGCCTGTGCGCGTTCAGTTTTGTAGGTCTGATTTTCTTTGAGCAACGCTTTATTTTTTTCGTGGTAAAGACGGCAGGTTTCTATTAACTGGTTTACCTTCAGTTCCAACGCTTTGAAATCTAACTCACTCATGGCATTACTTTTTTTAATTTGATGTCTTGTAGTACTATAGTTGGGTCCCGCACGGGGGTCAACGGTCGCTAATTATATTTTAATGGGAAGGTAGCTGGGAATATGCATTTATTCCTTCTTGCTAATGAGTTGGCTCTAATGGGTAATGAATCTAAACATTGCCTGATCTATTGGAAGTTGAATAATGAATTTTGAAAGTACAGAGACACCGCCCGTAGCCTATAGCCAATTGGCGGATTTATTTGTTGAGATGGGGGTGCTTGCCTCGCCTTCCGAGTGCCATGGGATGCTTTGTGGTCAGTTGGCTCAAGGGAAAGCCCTGAGCGAAGCCGGCTGGTTAAAGTATGTGGCGAGCTATCTTGAACAGACGAAAATTGAGCATCTCGAGGGTAAACGACTGTTGGTGAGTCTTTACACTGCCACGGTTGCGCAACTAGAGGCGTCGGGTTTTGAGCTGAAGTTGGTGATTCCGGATGAGGATGCTGAGTTGGTGCAGAGGGTAGAAAGTGTTGGGCTTTGGTGTCAGGGATTTTTAGCCGGATTTGGAGGCGGTCAGGCTTCTGGCTTGTCAGAAGAGGCCTGTGAATCCCTGTCAGACTTTTCCGAAATTGCTTATATTGAGCGTGAAGAGCTTGATGAGTCCGAAGATAATGAGCAGGACTTAATGCAGGTGGTTGAATATGTGAGGATGGCAGCCATTCTTATTTATAGTGAAGTGATGGGTGCCAAAGATGCGCAGCAAAAATTGCCCACCAATGCATCGTCCACTTTTCTTCACTAAGTCCCTACTTTCCGCGAATAATACAGAGAATCTGAGATGCAGATATCCGCTAAGGAATTTCAGCAGCGTCGTCAACATCTGATGGCGCTTATGGGTGAGAACAGTGTGGCGATATTGCCTGCCGCCCCTGTCAGAACACGTAATCGTGATGTGGATCATCCTTACCGGCAGGACAGTGATTTTTACTATCTCAGTGGTTTTACCGAGCCGCAAGCGGTGATGGTGTTAAAACCAGGACGTAAGCATGGCGAGTTTATTCTGTTTTGTCGCGAACGGGATCCTGAGCGTGAATTATGGGATGGGTATATTACTGGCCCGGAGCGCGCCGGGGAGCTGTTTGGCGCGGACGATGCCTTCCCTATCAACGATATCAATGACATTCTGCCAGGCCTGATTGAAGGCTGCGACAAAGTCTATTACTCAATGGGTTCCAATCAAGATTTTGATAATAAAGTCATGAGTTGGATTAAAGTGATTCGCTCCAAGGTGCGCAATGGGGCGCAGCCGCCCAATGAGTTTATGGTATTGGATCATTTTCTACACGACCTGCGCTTGTATAAAAGTAAAAAGGAAGTTCAATTAATGAAGCAGGCTGGAAAAATTTCCGCTGAAGCCCATGTGATGGGGATGCGGGCTTGCCGTGCCGGACTTTGGGAGTATCAATTAGAGGGTGTTTATTTAAACCATTTTATTCAGAACGGTTGCCGTTCATCCGCTTACCCCAGTATCGTTGGAGGTGGTGTTAATGCATGTACACTGCATTACATTGAGAACCAGGATAAGCTGCGGGAAGGGGATTTGGTGCTGGTCGATGCGGGCTGTGAATACCAGTATTATGCGGCGGATATTACACGTACTTATCCAGTCAGTGGCGTCTTTTCGCCAGAACAGAAAGTGCTTTATCAAATGGTGTTGGATGCTCAAGCGGCTGCAATTAAACAGGTGAAACCTGGCAGTCATTGGGATCAACCGCATCAGGCTGCAATTGAGGTTATTACTCAGGGATTGCTTGATATTGGTATTCTAAAAGGCCGCCTGAGTGATTTGGTCGCAAAAGAGGCCTATAAGCCGTATTACATGCATAAAACCGGTCATTGGTTAGGTTTGGATGTGCATGATGTGGGTGAATATAAAGTCGGTGGCGAGTGGCGTTTGCTAGAGCCGGGAATGGTGTTGACAGTGGAACCGGGAATTTATATTGCACCAAATGCAAAAGGTATCGCCAAAAAATGGCGGGGTATTGGTATTCGTATTGAGGATGATGTTCTGGTGACAAAGGAAGGGTGCGAGATCCTCACGGATCAAGTACCGAAAGAGATTGATGCAATTGAGCAGTTAATGTCTGATCGATCAGGTTGATTGGGTGAAAGGTCTCGAACAGTTTGATCTGGTGATTGCGGGTGGCGGGATGGTTGGAGCCAGCCTGCTTTGTGCTCTGTCGCCCTTGGTGGATCAATACGATCTCCGTGTTGCAATCGTTGAGGCGATTCCTCTGCCCTCATTTTCGGCGAATGCTGATGTCAGTGTTGATCATCACAAACCGTCATATCAACCCAGTTATGATGCCAGATCCACAGCATTGTCCTGGGGTAGTCGCAATATCTATAAGCAGCTTGGTGTGTGGGATAGGTTAAGCCTTCAGGCAACTCCGATTGAGCACATTCATGTGTCGGATCAAGGGCGATTTGGTAGCGTGCGTATGTTGGCGTCCGATTATGGCGTCGATGCTCTGGGTTATGTGGTTGAAAATGGCTGGTTGGGTCGTGTCCTGCTGGAATCAGTTGAACAGATGAAGGCGGTGAGTTTTCTTTGTCCTGCGGCGGTGGTCGGGGTAGAAACAACCACAACAGGTTCGTTGATTCATATTGAAAATGAGGGTGTGACACAAACACTGGAAACCAAGTTGCTGGTGGTAGCCGATGGAGGGCGTTCAGAGCTCTGCCGTCAATTAAGAATTGATCTGGAGCAACACGATTACCGACAGCAAGCCATCATCGCTAATGTCACCAGTCAACGACCACATCAAAATATTGCCTATGAACGTTTTACCAAAACCGGTCCTGTCGCCTTACTGCCTTTGAACGAACAAGGAAAGAGGATGGCAGCACAAAATCGTTGTGCCTTGGTATTGACTGTTGCTGAGGATGAAGCAGAGATGCTGACAGCAATGAACGATAAGGCTTTCCTGGAGAAATTGCAGGAAAAGTTCGGTTATCGGCTTGGACGTTTCCAGCAGGTGGGAGAGAGGCATAGTTATCCGTTAAGGTTGCAGTGGGCAAAAGATCAAGTAAGGCCGGGTGTTGTGATAATGGGTAATGCGGCGCATACGCTGCATCCTGTTGCTGGCCAGGGTTTTAATTTGGCCTTGCGAGGTGTTGCCTGTTTGGCGGAAACGATTCGAGAGGCTTGTATAGCGAATGAAGCCCTGGGGGCGATGGGGCTGTTACAGCGTTATTTGGATCGGAGTTGTAGGGACCAAAAGCAGACCATCGCTTTTTCCGATCAAATGATCCGCTTGTTTTCCAATAATGATCTGCTACTGAGTCACTTGCGTGGTTTAGGGTTGTTGGCATTGGATTGCTCACCGCCCTTAAAAAAATGGTTTGCTCAAAAAGCGATGGGTTTCACTCATCACTTGCCGCCAGCGGTAAGGGTGGGAAAGTAGCTCTATGGTCAAGAGCCAACAGGAAGGATCAATCTCTACAGCATTCTTTGATGTACTCATCGTCGGTGGGGGTATGGTTGGTGCCGCCTTCGCGTGTTCTCTGGGGGACACACCTTTACGCATAGGCATCATTGATGCCAATAAACCACCTCAAGGCCCCATTGAGATGGAAGGGTCAAATTTTGATTCGCGTGTCAGCGCGCTCACCTTAGCATCACGTCATTTGCTGGATAATATAGGCGCTTGGTCTTTTATCAGTTCGTTGCGTCATAGTCCCTTTGAACGCATGTCGGTGTGGGACGCTGAGGGCTCTGGTCAAATTGAGTTTAATGCATCTGAATTGGGGCAAGTGGCGCTGGGTTATATTATAGAAAACTCGGTGATTCTGACGGGGCTCTATCAACGGTTAGCGCAGCTGGAGAATATTACCATTATTGCTCCGTCGCTAATCGATGGCATGACGATTGATGAGGGGGGCTCGAGGTGTCTTCGCCTCACGGATGGAACAGAGATGAAAGCCAGTCTCGTTATCGGCGCTGACGGTGCTCAGTCCAAGGTCAGAGAATTAGTTGGTATAGGGTTGAAGGAAAAGGATTATCATCAGCGTGCCATTGTGACGACGGTAAAGACCGAATTAGGGCATGAAGCGACTGCATGGCAACGCTTTTTACCCAGTGGTCCACTGGCTTTTTTGCCTTTGCGCACATGCCAAAATGATGATCATTTTTGCTCTATCGTCTGGTCGGTGGATGAAAGTGAAGCGGCTTCTTTACTGGCTATGGATGAAATGACATTTGCTGCTGAGCTGGGGGCCGCTTTTGAGCATAAGCTGGGAGCTATCGAAGCGGTGGCGAACCGACAAGCTTTTCCATTACGCCAACGTCATGCTAAAACCTATATCCAAAATGGGTTGGCTCTGATCGGAGATGCCGCCCATACTATTCATCCCCTGGCTGGACAGGGCGTAAATCTTGGGTTGCTTGATGCCGCTGTCTTAGCGGAAGAGATTTTGCGAGCGTTGAAAAGGGAGTTGCCGATAAATGATATGAGCTTGTTATCCCGTTATCAGCGTCGCAGGGTTACTAATAATCTGGTAATGATGGAGGCGATGAGTCTTTTTAAAAAACTGTTCGGGATTCGTCACCCTGGCGTGCGTTGGTTACGAAACAATGGGATGACATTGGTTAATCGATTTGCACCCGTAAAAAATCATTTGGCGGCCCAAGCAATGGGGTTAGTGGGCTACTTGCCTACTTTATCTCGATATAAGTCCGGAATAAAAGAGGGACATTCCAACAAAATTTAGGCATAAAAAACCCGGACCGAAATCCGGGTTGCTTTCCCAGCATAAGGAAGCCGTCTCAGTCTGAAGTGAGACGGCTTCGGGGAACTGAAGGTTTGGTGTAGCGTGAAGCCTAAGATTTTTTTGACGAGCTCTTAATAATCTCCAGGTTGGTCTCCAACGCATTAACGGCAAGACCGATATTCATCCACGCCTGCTCGATCAGGGCTTCTTTTGATTTTTCGCCGAAGTTTTTTTGAGCCTCAATAGCAGATTCGATATCCTTACATTTCGCCAAGGTGTCAGCTTGCTTGAGGGCAGTCTCAACACCATCACGTAATTTTACCGACTGCATAATGACGGCATCGCATGCCGCTGAAGTATTTGCTTCAATCAATTTTGATGCGAGTTTGACATTTTCCTGAATCTTACTCATCAGACTGTCAGGATCATAGAAGTCCTTGACTGATTCCTGAAGTTGTTCAAGGTTAAGCAGTTTGCCAAGTTGATCTTGGAAATCGTTCATGATGTCCTCCTGAATTATTATTCCGCGTTGCAAAAAGCAGCTTAAATATTAGGCTTGCCGAGAAAATAAGTCAACAATTATTTTGCACTGCAAAATAATTGTTAGGTTTGAGCTACCCTTTATTTGTAGAGGCTTATTTTACTAATTTACCTATTGCAGCGGCTAATTCATGCT
>JAIPFG010000114.1 GCA_021736745.1 Pseudomonadales bacterium | reverse complement strand
CACTGCTGGAAAAGCAAAAGGTAAATATGGTCGTGAGTGACGTTAATATGGGCGGGATCAGCGGCCATGAGCTCTTAGAGCGCTTACAGCATATTTATCCTGCGCTGCCGGTATTGTTGATGACTGCCTATGGCGATGTCAGTAGCGCCGTCAATGCCATGCGCAGCGGTGCCGTTGATTATCTGGTGAAACCTTTCAAACCACAAGCGTTAGTCGAAGCGGTTGCGCGTTATGCGACAGGGAAATGTAATCAACAAGATCAATCACTGCCGATTGCCGATGAGCCTTCGAGTCAGGCTTTGCTGCAGTTGGCACAGCGGGTTGCGGCAACCGATTCCACCGTATTAATTTCCGGTGAAAGCGGCACCGGAAAAGAGGTTTTGGCGCGCTATATCCATACCCATTCCTCACGTACAGAGGGGCCTTTTGTCGCCATTAACTGTGCAGCGATACCTGAAAACATGTTGGAGGCGACACTTTTCGGCCATGAAAAGGGGGCTTTTACCGGCGCCTACACGAGTAACCCCGGGAAATTTGAGCAGGCCAATGGCGGCACGATTCTGCTGGATGAAGTGTCGGAGATGGACATGGGGCTGCAGGCGAAATTGCTGCGGGTGTTGCAGGAAAGAGAAGTGGAAAGGGTTGGCGGCAAAAAGGTGATTACTCTGGATGTTCGAATTATCGCCACCACCAATCGGGAACTGTTGGAGTATGTGGCGGCAGGTAAATTCAGGGAAGATCTGTATTATCGGCTCAGCGTGTTTCCCCTCCAGTGGTTGCCGTTGCGCGAACGCAGGCTGGATATTGTCCCTTTGGCAGAACGCTTGATTCAGCAGCACTGCCGCAAAATGAATAAAGATCGGGTGAGTTTGACGGCCGAAGCAAAAGAAAAATTGTGTACTTACTCCTGGCCGGGCAACGTGCGGGAGTTGGACAATGTCATCCAGCGTGCCTTGATTTTACAGCAGGGGGAGCGTATTCATGCGGCCGATTTGATGTTAACGCCGAGTCCCCGACAGGTAGAAATGGAAGCAAAAAACGCTACTGACAAGAGCCCTGAGGAAACAGGTGAAGCACTCTCCGGATTAGGTGATGGCATGAAAAATCACGAATATCAGCTGATTGTTGAAGCGCTGACCGTAGAGCGAGGCCGCAAAAAACAGGCGGCAGAAAAGTTGGGTATCAGCCCACGAACGCTACGTTATAAGTTGGCCAAAATGCGTGAATCGGGCTTTGATTTGGAAGCAGCACTTGGGTTTTAAGTGCCTCTGAGGCGGCCGGGCGAATTTAAACGCGCGGCAGACAGAATTGAATGAGAGGGTGTGTCGATGGAAACAAATAGAGCGGATATCAATAGTGTGCTTTTGCAAATGCGACAAATGCAGGCCCAGATTCAGACGCAGGTCGAGAAACCTAGCGACCTGATGGACACACAAAAAACGGATGGCCCTAATTTTGGTGAAATGATGGCCAATGCCGTTAACGGTGTTAACGATCAGCAAATGCAGGCAAAGGCTTTGGCAACGGCCTATGAAAAGGGTGATCCAAGTGTTGATTTAACACAGGTAATGATTAGCATCCAAAAAGCCAGCTTATCCTTTGAAGCAATGAATCAGGTAAGAAACCGGTTAGTTAGGGCATACGAAGATATTATGAATATGCCGGTGTAAACCTTAAATTGAGGAGGGGTGGATACGGTAATTATTGCCACCCTGAAAGTGAACAAAGCAGTTTAATTTGAACTTAGACGTAACATCATGGCTACTTTACCCGCAAATATTGAAAATCAGGCACAGCAGGCGCAGAACGGCAATAACATGGTAACAGGTTTTTCCGGTCTCAGCCTGTTTCGACAAATTGGGTTGTTGGTTGGGCTCGCGGCCAGTATCGCGATTGGTTTTGCCGTTGTCCTCTGGTCGCAGGAACCTGACTACAGTCCGCTCCTGACGGATGTTAACAGTGCTGATGCCACTCAGGCCGTTGATGTTTTGCGGGGTAATGATATTCCTTACAAAATTGATACGCGTAACGGCGGATTGTTGGTGCCATCTGAACAGTTACATGCGGCGCGTATGCAACTGGCGGCGGTGGGTATTGCCGACAACCGCAGTGTAGGCTATGAAATACTCGACAAAGAACAGGGTTTGGGTGCGAGCCAGTTTATGGAAAACATTAGCTACCGCCGCGGGCTGGAAGGCGAATTGGCGCGTACCATTTCCAGTTTGAAGAGCGTCCGTAGCGCGCGGGTGCATCTGGCGCTGCCAAAAGCCTCTGTCTTTGTGCGAGATGAGCGTAAACCCAGTGCCTCTGTCTTTGTGGAACTGGCGGCAGGGCGGCAGTTGGAAGAAGATCAAAGCAATGCCATCGTTAACCTGGTGGCCTCCAGTGTGCCTCAATTGAGTTCGTCCGATGTGACGATTGTCGATCAAAATGGACGTCTGTTGTCTGAACAGGGGCGCTCAGAATCTGCTGTGATGGCTGCCCACCAGTTTGAGTATACGCGTAAGTTGGAGCAGGTATTAACCCAGCGAGTACAGCAAATATTAGCGCCCGTTGTTGGTTTGAATAAGTTTAAAGCGGAGGTTTCTGCTGACTTGGATTTTACGGCAGTGGAACAGACAGCCGAAGTCTATAACCCTCAGTCGACAGTGGTCAGAAGCGAGCAAACCCTGGATGAGCAACGAACAGGTACAGCCGCGGCGACAGGTGGCGTACCGGGCGCTTTATCCAATCAACCTCCGGCGGCGGGTACAACCGATGTCGGGGCCATTGCAGGGCAGCCTGGCGCTGGCACACCAGCCAACTCACGCCGGCAATCAACCCGTAACTATGAGTTGGATCGGACCATTAGTTACACCAAACATCCGCAAGGAAGAGTCACCCGATTGTCGGTAGCCGTTGTCGTGGACGATCTGCCGGCGGATGGCGATACGCCGACGTCGTGGCCCCAGGAAAAATTGGACCGATTAACCGAACTGGTACGTGGTGCGGTGGGTTATGATGAGGCCCGGGGCGACCGGGTGACGGTGGTGAATGCGGCATTCGCGCCAGTGGAGAAATTTGAGCCGGTTATCGAAGAAGTGGCGATTTGGGAAAAATCCTGGTTTCCCAAGGTCGTGAAACAGTCTCTTGCCGGTATTTTGGTGTTATTACTGATTTTCATGGTCATACGGCCCATTATGAAATCCTTGTCAAATGATGGTGCGAAGCAGAAAGAATTAGCGATAGCGGTTGCCAATGCACAGGCAGGGCCGGCCGCTGCCCAGGGTAGGACTGGAGGCAACGCCAATATACCGCAACAGTTCGCCGGTGCGGGAGGTGCTGCCCTATTGCCCGGTCCTGGACAGAGTTATGATATGCAATTAGCTGCTGCACAGGGAATGATTGCGGACAACCCCCAGCGTGCAGCGCAGGTGATTAAACAATGGGTAACGGAAAATGAGTGAGCCATTTAATTCTGTCGAGAGTGCCGCCATCCTGATGATGAGTTTGGGCGAACAGCATGCCGCACAAATCTTGCGGTTGATGGAGCCAAAAGAAGTTCAGCGCATTGGCACGGCGATGGCTCAGTTAGACAATATTAACAAGGACCAGGTGACCAAGGTTCTGGAAGGCTTTCTTGATGATGCGCAGGACGAAACTGGTTTAACCACCGATTCGGATCGATATATTCGCAGCATGTTAACCCACGCACTGGGGCCGGATAAAGCCAACAGCGTGATTGAGCGTATTTTGATGGGGGGCGATACTACCGGCCTGGATACGCTGAAATGGATGGAGCCAAGGGCTGTCGCCGACATTATTCGCTTTGAGCACATACAGGTGCAGGCGATTATTCTGTCCTATCTGGATGCGGATCAGGCTGCCTCTGTGTTGGCGTTACTGGGAGAAAAGGAACGTCTGGAAATCATTATTCGTATTTCTAACCTGAAAACGGTGCAGCCTTCAGCTTTGGAGGAACTTAATTTCATCATCGAAAATCAGGTGAAGACGGGAAAAACCACCAAGACGACGAGCTTAGGCGGGACCAAAACAGCCGCCAATATTCTGAATGCGATTGATAGCTCAATTGAATCCGTATTATTCGAGCAGCTGTCAGGGGTTGACGAAGCACTGAGCAGTGAAATTCAAGAGCTAATGTTCGTCTTTGATAATTTGGTAAATCTGGATGATCGCAGTATTCAGTCATTGCTGCGTGAGGTTTCCTCAGAGGAGCTGATCATAGCCCTCAAGGGTGCCGATGAAGATGTGCAGGAGAAGATTTTCTCCAACATGTCCAAGCGTGCAGCGGAACTCTTGAGAGACGACCTGGAAGCAAAAGGCCCCGTGCGTCTGAGCGAAGTGGAAGTAGCGCAAAAAGCGATTCTCATGGTGGCTCGTCGTATGGCTGAATCCGGTGAAATTGATTTGGGAGGTGGCGGTGGCGACCAGATGGTCTAAACGGCCTTGAATCATTCATGAGCAAACTGACGGAAAAGGCAAATCTGATTCCTGCTGAAGATCTTCAGGGCTGTGAGTCATGGCAAATGCCAATGCTGGATGGCGGCGATAAAGTGGTGAGTGTTTCCGGAAAATCCTCCCGAAGAACGGAAAGAAATGAGCATGACATAACTCCGGAGCCTCTGACGGCCTCCAAAATAGAAGCGATTCGCCAACAGGCTCATGAAGAAGGGTTAGCGTTGGGGAAAAGAGAAGGGTTACGATTGGCGCAGGCGGAAGTGAATGAAAAACTCGCTCAGTTGGACCGTATTATGGGACAACTCATGCACCCCCTGGCGGAGCAGGATGCCGATTTGGAAAAAGCGCTAGTGAAACTCGCTGGCTCAATCGCCCAGACGGTGGTGCAAACCAGTATTGAACTGGATGGGGACAGATTGCTAAAGATTATTCAGCAGGCCTTGGCACAATTACCTGATGCGAGTCAGCATATCCGCGTGATCGTACATCCAAAGGACGCGGAACTGATCAAAAGGGCGTCGGCACCCGCATCGGAAGATTGGAAAATTATTGCTGATGCGAGTTTGCTAAATGGCGGCTGTATTATAAAAACGGACTACAGCTATGTGGATTTTACCCTGGAAAAGCAGTTTCAACTCACTATGCAAGAGATGGTTAAGCAACGGATGGCGCATCATGCCACGGAGGAAGTTGGCGACTCGGGCAAAGGCGTTATTGAATGAGACGGCACAATCTGGCGCAGCATATCGAGTCCTATGTGAGGCATTTGCCGGATCAGGTCAGTCCCCAAGTTGAGGGCAAACTGACCCGTATCATTGGTATGACGATTGAGGCGGTAGGGTGCAATGTTGCCATGGGCGGGCACTGCCTGATTGAGGTTGACCAGGATCGCAGCATTGAGGCTGAAGTTGTTGGTTTTGCGGATGATCGTATTTTTTTGATGCCAATTACCCGTGTTGAGGGCCTAAGGCCCGGTGCACGGATTCGTGCCTTGGATAAGTTGAAAACAGTTCCGGTCGGCTTTGGTTTGTTGGGGCGTGTACTGAATGGTGTTGGTGAGCCGATTGACGGTAAGGGGCCTTTGCACACCGATGCGCGCGCCAATCTTTCAGGCAGACCGATCAATCCGCTCGATCGACAGCCGATTTCGGCGCCGCTTGATGTGGGTGTGCGTGCCATTAATGCGTTACTGACAGTGGGAAGAGGTCAGCGGTTAGGTCTGTTTGCCGGGAGTGGTGTGGGTAAGAGCGTGCTCTTAGGGATGATGACGCGCTTTACCGAGGCCGATATTACCGTGGTCGGTCTTGTCGGTGAGCGGGGCCGAGAGGTAAAAGAATTTATCGAACAAATTCTGGGTGTTGAGGGCTTATCTCGCTCCGTGGTGGTGGCCTCCCCAGCAGATGACTCGCCCCTGATGCGGTTGCGTTCTGCGATGCTCACAACGGCGGTGGCGGAATATTTCCGCGATCAGGGCAAAAATGTCCTGCTATTGATGGATTCTCTCACCCGCTACGCCCAGGCGCAGCGAGAATTAGCTTTGGCTGTAGGCGAACCGCCGGCGACCAAAGGGTATCCTCCTTCTGTGTTCGCCAAATTACCGCAGTTAGTTGAGCGTGCAGGTAACGCGGCGAAGGGTAAAGGGTCCATTACCGGTTTTTATACGGTATTAACAGAGGGGGATGATCAGCAGGACCCGATCGCCGATGCGGCACGAGCGATTTTGGATGGTCATATTGTGTTATCGCGAAAATTAGCGGATCAAGGTCACTATCCGGCAATTGATGTTGAAGCGTCAATCAGTCGAGTAATGCCCCAGGTGATTAATGAGCAACAGCTAAAACAGGCGCAACGGTTCAAACAGGTTTATTCCAGATACCAGGAAAATAGAGATCTCATCAGCGTGGGTGCCTACAGTGCCGGCAGTGACCAGGAAACAGATTTTGCGATACAGCGAATGCCAGCCATGAAAAATTTTTTGCAGCAGTCGCTTAATCAGCCCGTTGATTTACCTGCCAGCTTTGCCCATCTTGCCTCCGTCACGCAAGCGCCCGGGCAGGTGGCGAATGAGTCAAAAAATCACCCCGTTCCCGTGTCAACCGGAGTTGCTAAAGGATGAAAAAATCAGAACGTTTGTCACCTGTGTTAAAGCTGGAAGAAATGAAAGAGCAGGCGTCAGTTAAGCGCTATGCTGATGCGCGTACGCAACTGACACAGGAAAAACAGAAGTTACAACAGCTTATCGAATACAGCCAGGAATATCAGGAGATGGTTGCAGAGCAAGGCAAGGTGGGTATAACGGCGAGCCGACTTCAGTCCTATCACAGTTTTATCAATAAATTAAACCAAGCGATTAGCCACCAACAGCAACAATTGTTGCTGGTGCAACAGGAGGCGGAACAGCAAGAGCAAAACTGGTTACGGCAACGCGGAGCAACGGTCAATATGGGTAAATTGGTGACGCGATACGCCCATGAAGAGAAGCTTTTGACGGACAAGAAAGAACAAAAAGAACAAGATGAGCAAGCGCAGCAAATGGCGGGGCTATCACTTTTTTAGCAATATATAATGGCAATCAGCGAAGATTCCTTTGGCGGTTTAATCTTGGCCTGGCAATTGCAGATACCCTCATGAGGTGCAACGGTGTACCTGGTAATTCTGTGATGAACGATGACAACCAATACTGCTTTTGCTGGAGAAAACTATGACTGCCATCAATCGGCCCATTGACAGTTTGTTAAATACGGAAACGCTGAAAAGCGGTCAGTCTGCTCGGCATCAATCTGCGCTAACTGATTCAAATGAAAGGAAAAATACCTTTAGCGAACTGTTGTCTGCAAAACAGGAAGAGGCTGACATCAAGGAGAAAAAGGCATTTGAGAGTCGTTCTCCAGAAGGTCAAGGGACAGAAAAAGCAGACGATGGTGAAGTGGGCAAAGATACGTCGTACAAGCAAGCGGAAGGAACAGAATCGGTCGATAACGGCAATAAGTTGCCGCCTGAACAAAGTGGCAAAGCCCCATTAGAAGAAGGCGCCTCTCCGGCTATCAGCCATAGTGCCAATCAGGTACCGGTTGATTTGGCCGAGACATCGCAAGCTGACCAGACAGTGGCATCCATGTTGAACACCCCAGAAGTAATGGTCGAAGAAAACGCAGAGGAGGGGCAACCCCAGGAGCTAGCGAAAACTCATCTGACCCCAGCTAACCCGGAGACAGTGCAAAACCTATTACCGTTCCAGGGGCAGGGTGAAGTGATTAGGGCGGAAGAATTATCGGATGAAAGTAACCTGCTGTTAAACGATGAAGGTGAGCGAGAGGGAAACGCTGGTATATTGCAGGAAATGACACAGGTATCAGAGGGTAGTGTCACGCTAGTCAACGAGCCGGAGATGGAAACAGAGGCTTCGTTACCGGAACTGAAGACCAATATTTCTCTGGATAGTGGGGCCAATCAAAGTAGTGACACCAATCCCCCGTTATCGGCAATAACATTGAATAGCACCTCTTCGCCGGGAGCTGCGATTCCTGCGCCAGGCGTCCTCGCCAACCAGGAGCAACTCAAGCAGGTCTCCGCGCAGATAGCCCCTGTGCTGGAAGAGTGGACGCGGATGAGTTCGGCGACGAATGAAAAAACGGCCAAAGAAGGCAAGCTTGAGCTTAACCTTCCCCATCAGATGAAGTTAGAGACAGGCGTTCAGAACTCGGGGCGTCAGTTACCCTTTGGCTTAGAGTTAAAACAATGGTTGAGTGAAGCAAAAACCTCGTTGGATACAGCCAAGACGTCAACAGGCAGTGTGGATAATGCGGCGACGGTTGCAAATACGCAGGTCTTTGCCTCGGCCAGATTGAATAGCTTGACTCAGGCCATTCAGGGCTTAAGTACTGAATCAACCGCAACTTCCCCGTCGCTGAATATCCACCCGCCGGTTAACAGTCCGGGTTGGGGGCAGGTGGTAGCGCAACGCATTGCCTGGTTAGCCGGGAATGGGATTAAGGCGGCAGAGTTGCAGCTAAACCCGAAGGAGTTGGGGCCGGTCGATGTCAAGATAAGCGTGAACAATGACCAGACAAGTATTCACTTTACCAGTCAGCATGCATCGGTACGTGATGCCTTGGAATTATCGGTGCAACGATTGCGTGATATGTTGGAATCCAATGGTTTGGGTTTGGCGGATGTCAATGTGTCAGATCAGTCCGGCTCTGAACAGCGGGAAACTGCAGCGACGTTTTCTGATAGAGCCTCTGCGGGCGATGTTGAGCGGGACCATGGTGTTGAGGAAAGCTTGGTGCGGGTTGCGGAAAGTCATTCGTTGGTGGATTACTACGTTTAATTTAAAGACTTTGGTGGCAGAAATCTCTCTTTTTATTTGAGGACGAAGTTCTCTCGTTACAGAGAAAGTT
>JAIPFG010000113.1 GCA_021736745.1 Pseudomonadales bacterium | reverse complement strand
CTAAACCTGCATGTTGCAAGGGCCATACCAAAATAAGATTCAGTATCATATTGGTTAACATTGCCCAAACGGCTATTCGAACCGGTGTTTTTGTATCTTGACGCGAGAAATACCCCGGAGCTAATACCTTAATTAACATAAAAGCAAACAAACCAAAAGAATACGCCCGGAGACTCATCGCCGCCATGGCAACATCCCTTTCGGTCATCGCACCATACTGAAATAGAGTGATAATCAATGGTTCCGCAAGAATAAATAGGGCCAGCGCGGCAGGTACGCCAATCACACAAACGGAGCGCAGCGCCCAGTCCAGAGTCTGACTAAACTTCTCTGTTGATTGACTGGCATGCAGCCGTGATAAGCTCGGCAAAATAACCGTAGCAATGGCTATTCCGAACACACCCAACGGCAACTCCACCAGACGATCGGAATAATAAAGCCAGGATACGCTACCAGTTTTCAGAAACGATGCCAGCAATGTATCCAACAATAAATTAATTTGGCTCACAGACACCCCGAATAACGCGGGGAGCATGAGTGTTAAAATCTGCTTTACCCCTTCGTGTTGTCGATGAAGTTTTGGTGCAGGCAGCAAATGCAACTTCGCCAGGAAAGGTAGCTGAAAAAGTAACTGCGCGGCCCCAGCAATTAACACCCCCCAACCTAATGCCATGACCGGCTCGTTAAGGTTCGGCGCCAAAAAAAGAGCGGCGCAGATTAACGAGATATTCAGCAATACCGGAGTAAATGCAGGTATCCCGAACCGGCCATAACTATTCAAGATCGATCCGGAAAAAGCGGTCAACGATATAAAAAAGAGATAAGGGAAAGTGATTCTCAATAAATCAGTGGTAAGCGCCAATTTTTCTTCATATTGAATAAAGCCGGGGGCAAACACCAACGTAATCACGGGGGCAGCAACCATCGCCACACCCGTCAAAAGTGCCAGAGCCAAACCAAGCGTCCCCGCTACATTATTAACCAACTCCTTCACCGCCAGATGATCTCTCTGCGTTTTATACTCCGACAAAACGGGCACAAAAGCCTGCGCAAATGCACCTTCAGCAAACAGTCGGCGAAGAAAATTGGGGATTTTAAAGGCGACAAAAAAAGCATCGGCACTGGCGGAAGCACCAATAAAATTAGCAATCACCACGTCACGCAATAAACCAAGAATACGAGACAGCATCGTATAACTGCCAACAACACCTGTAGACTTTAAGTGAGAAGGAGAAGGTGGATCAGTAATGG
The DNA here is from genome assembly GCA_021736745.1 of Pseudomonadales bacterium. Lineage (GTDB taxonomy): Bacteria > Pseudomonadota > Gammaproteobacteria > Pseudomonadales > IMCC2047 > JAJFKB01. The sequence continues at coordinate 7,662 of JAIPFG010000113.1, read as the reverse complement.
GAGGCGGCTCTGTGGGATGCATTTAATAATTACTGGGATTTTATTGTCGTCGCATCATAATCTGCATCTGTGGCAATTTCCATTATTAGCATGACGATTTGCCCGAGATTCTCGCAATCGGATCGATGCCACAGATAAGGCACTTTCGGTCAGGGAGTTATCCATTGAAAAAAATTGACAATTTGTCCCCGAACAGGCATAGTTCCGCGTCCTAAATTTCAACCAAAATTATATTTGTAACCCAAGGAGCCGAAAAGTGGCAAACAACCCTGGATCTAGAAAACGCGCACGTCAAGCAGTAAAGCGCAATGAGCACAATGCCAGCTTGCGTTCCATGGTGCGCACCTATGTGAAAAAAGTAATTTCCGCCATTCACTCCGGCGACTATGAAACGGCACAAGCCGCTTATGCTGCCGCAGTGCCAAAAGTGGACATTATGGCGAATAAAGGCATTATCAAAAAGAATAAGGCTGCTCGTTGGAAAAGTCGTTTAAATAAGAGAGTCAAAGCGCTAAAAGCTTAGATCTTTTACCATCAGCAACCCATAAAAAAACCGGATTGAATCCGGTTTTTTTATGGGTACAACATTTGAAATCTCTTATAAGAGAACCAAATTATCCCGGTGTATCAACTCCGGTTCGCTCACATAACCAAGAGTTGCTTCTATCTGCCCGCTAGACTTACCCATGATTTTTTCCGAATCCACCGAATCGTAATTTATTAAGCCCCGCGCTATCGCAATGCCATCCAGTCCTTCGCAGGTCACCATGTCGCCCCGTGAAAATTTACCATAGACGGCTTTAACCCCTACCGGCAATAGACTACGACCTTGGTTCATCAATACTCTGACGGCACCTTCATCCAACACCAACCGGCCTTTTGCCTGCAAATGCCCCGCAAGCCAACGTTTTCGCGCTACTAAAGGTTCTAAATCAGGCACTAATAGAGTCCCTACCAGCTCCCCTTGATGAATTCGCTCTAACACTTGCGGTAGATGCCCACTGGTAATCAGGGTGACAGCTCCCGAACGCGCCGCCAATCGTGCCGCATTCAGCTTAGTCGCCATCCCGCCTCGACCGAGATGCCCCATGCCTCCACTAACCATAGCATCCAACTCACGGTCACTCGCATAGGCTTGCGCAATCACTGGCGCATCCGGATTTTGGCGCGGGTCGCTGCGATGCAAACCCATCTGATCGGTCAATATAATCAACAGGTCCGCCTCTACTAAGTTCGCGACAAGCGCACCGAGCGAATCATTATCACCAAAACGGATTTCATCGGTAACAACCGTATCGTTTTCATTAATCACAGGCACAACACCCAGTTCGAGCAGCTCCTTGATTGTACTTCGAGCGTTCAGGTATCGCTGTCGATTGGAAAGGTCATCATGGGTCAGCAATATTTGTGCGGTATGTGTTTGGTAACGCTGGAAATTTGACTCGTAGGCCTGTATCAGTCCCATTTGACCCACCGCTGCCGCCGCCTGCAAACGATGCAATTCATGCGGGCGCTGTTTCATTTTAAGGCGCGACATTCCTTCAGCAATGGAGCCAGAGGACACCAAAACAATATCAATGCCTTGTTTACGTAGCGCCGAGATTTGATCCACCCAGGCGCTAATCGCTGTTTGATCTAAACCAGCACCATCGGCAGTCAGTAATGCGCTGCCTATTTTTACGACCCACCTTTGTGCCTGGGGCACCTTGGCCCAGGCATGATTGAGTTCCAAATTTAGTCCTGACAATCAAACCTCTCCGCAACCCGCCTTGATGAGAAATCATCAAGAGACATAGAAAACCTCAACATCATCGTCGTCATCGTCATCGTCATTCGCGTCTCTGGCTGCTCTTTTTTGTGCCCGCAGCTCGTGGTAATGGTGTATACATAACCGCGCTTCTTCTTCCATTTTTTCCTTGATCGCCCGCTCTTTTTCCGCGAACTCAGGGTTTTCAGCTTCCTCTCTATTATGCTGCTCGATGTAGTCCATTATGACGCCGCTTAATTCCTGCGTGCCCTGCTTTTGAATCGCCGACACTTTAAAGACGGGGCCATCCCAGGACAACTGCTCGAGCAAAGCACTACACCTCTCCTCGCGCTCATTCTCTGGAATTAGATCCAGTTTATTCAAGACCAGCCAACGGTCGCGTTGCGCTAGGGTCGGACTGAATTTTTCCAACTCATTTTCAATGCTGCGAACAGCCTCTACCGGATCGCTTTCATCAAGTGGCGCCATATCGACCATATGCAACAATAATCGGGTGCGGGCTACGTGCCTTAAAAACTGAAAGCCCAAGCCGGCCCCTTCAGAAGCACCCTCAATAAGCCCAGGAATATCCGCAATCACAAAGCTGCGGTGTTTTTCTATACTGACCACGCCCAAGTTTGGTACCAATGTTGTAAAAGGATAATCCGCCACCTTCGGTTTTGCCGCAGATACGGCTCTGATCAAAGTCGACTTTCCTGCATTCGGCAGACCTAACAACCCTACGTCTGCCATCACCTTCAGTTCTAATTTGAGCTGGCGCGATTCACCGGGCGTACCATCGCTGGTTTGCCGAGGCGTCCGATTGACACTGGACTTAAAACGGGCATTGCCCAACCCATGGAATCCACCTTTGGCGACCACAAAACGCTGACCATTTTCTGTCATATCAACCAGCAATTCCAGCGTATCTTTATCGATAACCGATGTTCCTATGGGAATTTGTAATACCAAGTCATCGCCACCGGCACCCGTGCAATTACGGCCACGACCATTTTGGCCCGACTCTGCACAATAACGCGGTTGATAGCGAAAATCTACCAGGGTATTAATCGAATCAGAGGCCTCCAAAATAACTGACCCTCCGTCACCGCCATCGCCGCCATCAGGCCCACCTTTAGGGCGATACTTTTCCCGCAGAAAACTCAAACATCCGTTTCCACCCTTCCCTGCTTCCACGTAAATGTTTGCTTCATCAATAAATTTCATAATTTCAGTCTAACCTGTAATAACGCCAAAATCAGCCTCAGCCCATTTCAACGAGAAGACCATAACAGTCAAAAAAAAACCCCGCGATGCGGGGCTTTTTCTGATGCTGGTTTTCGCTAAGCGCTCGCTTCAATACTAACAAACCGTCGATTGTTGGGACCCTTAACTTCAAACTTTACCAATCCATCCTTTAATGCAAACAAGGTGTGATCGCGACCACATCCTACATTGGTTCCCGGATGGAATTTAGTGCCACGCTGACGAACTATAATACTCCCTGCCGTCACCAGCTGGCTACCATAGCGTTTTACACCAAGGCGTTTCGATTCCGAATCGCGACCGTTACGGGTACTACCACCTGCCTTCTTATGTGCCATGACTAATCCTCGCTTTCTGCTTCTGCTTTCTTCTTACGGGCAGCTGCACCAGCTGAAATACCAGTGATTTTAATTTCCGTAAACCACTGACGATGACCCATATGCTTTAAATGGTGTTTACGACGCTTGAACTTGATGATATTCACCTTGTCCGCACGACCGTGGGATACAATCTCCGCACTCACCTTGCTACCTGCCACAAAAGGCTCACCAATCTTAACCTGGTCTCCTTCACCTACCAATAACACTTCATCGAAATCTAAAACCGAACCGGTCTCAAGGTCGAGCTTTTCCACCTTCAGTGTTTCGCCTTCTCGGACGCGATGTTGCTTGCCACCACTTTGTATAACTGCGTACATATGCCTTACTCCAAAAATCCTCTCGTCCTATTGTATCCGTAGCGGTCAAACCTTAAGTCCGAACCGAAAAAGCCTGCTGTAATTCTGATATCAGGGACGAGGCCAACAGGGGGCGCAATTTTACGGCATCAATTGCCACCAATCAAGCGCAAAACCATAAATAAAACAGGATATTGTCGGAAATTTTGCCTCATCCCAAAATAAGGAGCAATTATAGTTCATAATATGGCTATTCATTACACTTGATATTGACAGCCACAGCCGTGCCACCTAGTATTCAGGCCCTTATTTACTGGCTTTAACCTATGGATTCAAAACCAATATTTTCAATGGTTGCAGCCGATTTTGAAGCGGTCAATCAATTAATTCTTGGCCAACTTCACTCGGATGTCCAACTCGTTGAGACCATTAGTCAATACCTCGTGGATGGCGGCGGCAAGCGCATTCGTCCGTTATTAGTCTTACTGACAGCGAATTGCTGCGGCTATCAGGGTGACAAGCACTCCTTACTAGCCGCCATCATTGAATTCCTCCATACAGCTACCTTATTACACGATGATGTCGTCGACACCTCTCAAATGCGACGTGGTCGCTCAACCGCTAATGCCGTTTGGGGTAACGCTCCCAGCGTACTGGTCGGCGATTTTCTCTATTCCCGCGCCTTTCAAATGATGGTTGAATTGGGCGATATGCGCATCATGTCAATCCTTGCTCACAGCACGAATCAAATTTCCGAAGGCGAAGTCAGACAACTCGCCAACGTGCGTAACGCCGAACTGACACAGCAGGAATACCGTGATGTTATCAAGGCGAAGACAGCCATACTGTTTGAAGCCTCATCCCACTCTGCAGCAGTCCTAAGCCAAGTGGAACAGCCACAGGAAAAAGCACTTAAAGATTACGGGCTGCATTTAGGCATGACCTTCCAGCTGATCGACGATGTCCCCGATTACGAGGGTGATTCAAAAAAAATGCGCAAAAATGTCGGTGACGACCTAGCGGAAGGGAAGGTGACCCTGCCACTGATATATACGATGGAGCACAGCAACGAAAAACAATTAAAACAGATTCGCGATACGATTATTAATGGCAATTCAGCCGATATTGAACAAGAAATTATTGCTTTGGTTAATTCCTGTGGCGCCATAGCCTACGCTAAAGAGCAGGCAGAATTAGAAGCCCAGCAGGCAATTCGCCAGCTTGAAATTCTTCCTACTAACAAATACTGCGATGCGCTTGAAAATCTAGTCGAGTTGGCTGTTAATCGAAATAATTAGTGTGTAAAATCCGCTGCGAGTCGGAGTGTGGCGCAGCCTGGTAGCGCACCTCGTTCGGGACGAGGGGGTCGGAGGTTCAAATCCTCTCACTCCGACCAATAAAATCAATTGGTTAGGTGGTAATTCAATTCTTTTTCATTATAAATATAATTTTTGGTACATCGTTTGGTACAAAACTGTATTTCTTTCAAATACAGTCCTGTTGATTTGCATTGGATCTCAACAAGCCTCCCTCCTTTTATACAGAAATCCTCTTCAATCATACCCGACCATATCATGGGCATAGTGCCTGGGCGTAGGTGAGCTAGTCGATCTTTTCGTACAAGGGTTTTTAGGTCATGTAACATCCAAACCACGGCTATGAATGTGATCGTCGTTTCCATTTTCTTCCTCGCTTCCCAGTTATACCTTGATGAGTTTGTCTCCATTGAATCTGGTAATATCTGTTTTCTCGCCGGGATAACCATACTGGTTACAATACAGGGGTGTGCCATAGAGAGTCGTTTCCACCGCCGCATGTGTGCGTCCATAAAACCAGGCGTCGGGCTGGTATTTTAAAATCAGGTCATCACATACGCCATTAAAATAGGACGACAACTCATTTCCCCGATGAATTTTGTGACACAGCTGATAACTTGGCGGGAAATGCGTCACAACGATGGTTTTACCTGCAAATGGTTTTTCCAGCGGGGTATTGTAGGTGCGGCTTTAGCCGCATTGTTCGACTGAAGTCGAACCTACATCTTTCGCAGCAAGCTGCGGGGAATTAACCCACAGAGAATAAATCGTTAACCAACTTCATTCCATAGCCCCAATACCGCGAAGTAATCACCGAATCTGCAACCCCAAGGGCCTAACAGCGCTAGGGACGAAGGTGGCCGTCCGTAGCGTTATAGGAGCACTTACCTATGCAACGAAAACGACACCGTAACTAAGCTGGTTAGCTAACAATATACCGCTAGGAGATCAGGAGTTAACCGGTGTTCAACTTCACCGGAATACGCAATTACATCCTCTATTCAGCGACCAAACGTCTCTTCTCCGTATCGAGTTGTCGACAGGCGCCCTATTCACTTCACTTCTAATCTTCCGAATTAGCCTCTCGCTTGACAGCTGCTCGACTGTTAATGAATTCTTCAATTTGACCGGATTTCCAGCCAACCGCTCGATTAGAAATCTGCACCCGCCGAGGGAAATGACCTTGTTGTTCCAACCTCCAAATCTGGCTTCTCGACAACCCGACTAGTTCCTTAACTTGAGGGAATCGTAATAATTTTTGCGACTTCGTCAATGCGCCCATAAAATTGCCTCTTATTATTTTTATTATTTGGCAGTAACATTTCTCTCGTAATTCTTACGAAAAGTTTAAATATTTTTTATAACATAACACAAATAGGCGAAACTCAAGTTACACCTTGATGAAAGCAACCATTCTCATTTTGTGGATATTGTGTTTGATAGAAAAAATGACCATGATTTGATGACCACACATGCTTACATTCCTATTCTTATAGTTTTATTGGAAATAAATAATATGTTAGCCAATTACCACGGAATGTCAATATCTTTATATATTTCAATGACTTATTGACAAATAAAATTATTTTTATATACTTTCCCTTGAGCTTTCTATCACCAACAAACTGTTGTTATCGGCTTATATAAATACCAGAGCACAGATCGTCAAGTCCGAGGATGGGAGTATGAGCGCGGCCATTCCTACTGTTTATTTGACGGCCAGACACTACCGGGTGTCAATCCCGGGACTGGATATTCGTGCGGAGCCGGGAGATACCACACATGCTGTTGAACCGCTGCAGCCCAATTTGATGCGCAGCAATCAAGCTCGGCGTAGCCTGGAAAATGTCTTAAAGCCTGACTGCGGTCAACCCAGCAAGAAAATCCTTGGCCCAAAAGCCGTTGAATTGGCGTTCTGTAAAGAGATGGGGTAAGAGCCGGTAGAGCTCGAATTGAGCAATCCTCGTCAAAAATTAAAGCGAAAAATTATCGTTTTCTATGCTTGAAGCCAGAGAGAGGTCAGCTCAATACGAATACCATACTGGGGCTAACGATCCCCGCATACTATCAAGCTGATAGAGTCATCTGTCAAGGGACGGGTGAAACGTTCTTTGTTGGAAAGATATTGCCAAATAGTTGACAGAGGTCATAAGAGTTTTTTCGGCCAACAACAAAGGGGCGTATCGCATTTTCTGCCTAGTTGTTATCAATGGCCAGACGACCGTCATCCAGATAGCGAATCAACTTGTCCCACTCCTTGTGCAGGTAGTTCAGGGCTTTGCCCGTCGTACTCGTCGGTGGTACGGTGGGCAGGCTGTTATCGAGCCAGCCGCGCAGCTCTTCCAGTATCGGTTTGGCGTGTTGTTGGCGATACGCGTAGCGCTGTTCGGCGGAGAATTCCCGGACACGCCGTTCAACACCATACAGCTTCTGGATAAAGGCTAATCCCTGTTGGGCTTTGCCGGTCGGTTTATGCTTACCTTTGCCCTGCGCCTTGACTGCATCGCTAAAGCGTCGGCGTGCGTGCGCCATACATCCTACGCGCACGAGACCATTGGCAGCCACCACCGCGTTATAACCCTCATAGCCATCGGCCTGCAAATAGCCCGAGAAGCCTTCCAATATGCGCTTGGGTACCTGTTGGCTGCGCGAAGGAT
>JAIPFG010000112.1 GCA_021736745.1 Pseudomonadales bacterium | reverse complement strand
AAAAGAAGTGTTTGCTTATATAGGACAAAACAAAGGCTCCTTTACTGCACATTATGTGGGCTTTGGGCTGCTGGCCTTAGTGCTGTATGCCCTGATGTCTTGGGCGCCGGCTTTCTTTTTACGTAATTTTGAACTCACCACGCGTGAAGTGGGACTCTATTTAGGTTCACTCGTGTTGATCTGTAATGTGGGCGGAGTTCTGACGAGTGGTTGGCTCATTGATTTTTTTACTAAGAAAGGCCGGACTGATGCCGCATTACTTGCCGGGATTGTTGGGGGGCTTGGGGCTTTGGTTCCCGCCGCATTGTTCCCTTTCATGCCCAGTTTGACCAGTACAATAGTGATGTTAGGTATAGCACTTTACTTTGCCAGCTTCCCGATGGCCACTTCTGCTGCCGCATTACAACTGATGGCCCCCAACCAAATGCGTGCCCAGGTCACCGCGTTATTTTTTCTCTTTATGAACCTGTTTGGAATAACCGGCGGAGCCAGTTTGGTTGCACTAGCAACCGACTACTTGTTTAAAGATGAGAAAGCGGTTGGATTTTCTATGGCATTGGTTGCCTGTGTGGCGGGTCTGATAGCGGTGTTGCTGATGGCCCGGGGGTTGAAGTCTTTCCGAAAAACGCTAAGTGATTTGCAGCAAGCCTAAGTAATATTATTCAATAATAACTCCCCATTATAGATTTAATAGTGGTCAATTGGCTCTATTATATCTAATAAAAACAAAGTGTTAAGACGTTTTCGCTGGTTTTCGTTGGTTGACTTTGGGGAGAATATAGGATATACCATCGACTAACTTCAAAACTTAGCTGCGTTGGTTAATGACAAATGAATTATCCCTTTAATACAGCTGTTGTTCAGAATGTTGGCAACCATAGCCAGCTGTATCATACTCGGCCTTTACAAGGACGGGAGCTATGTAATACGGATGATTTCGAAGAGCTGAGTAAACATATAGGAAATGTATTACTTCCTCATCGCTGCCAGGTTTTGAGCCGGTCAAGCGCAAACCAAAGAGCCGTATTTCACCATGCACCGCTTTCAGATATCTCCGTAAACTATTTACATTATGGGGCTGAGGCGAGCGTCAAGGTTGAACAACTGGGTTTCTTCCTAATTGAAATACCTCTGTCCGGTATTTCGGAAACACAGTATGGTAAGGCGAGGGTAACAACCAACACAGGTTCCGGTGTTGTCGCGGGTCCTTATCAGCAGTTCTCGACACGTTGGAACGCAGAGTGTTCCAAATTGCTGATTAAAATCAATCGGCTCGCGTTGGAACAACATTTAAGCATGATGTTAGGGAGCGACCTACAACGCCCGTTGGATTTTTCAGTCGGTATTGACCTTTATTCTCCGGTCAGTGCCTCGCTCTGGCATATGGTCCAATGGCTGGTGGCGGAGTTAGAGAATAGTCAGTCATTACTGAATAATGCGCCGATGGGTTACTCCCAGTATGAGCAGATGCTTATGTGGGTTTTGTTAAATGCGCAACCCAATAACTATTCTGCGGAATTGGCGTCCCGGCAACCCAGAGTGGCGCCGCATTATGTCCATTATGTTGAGGACTATGTAAATCAGCATAGCGCAGAAGCGATAACGTTATCTCAATTGGTTGAGATTTCTGGTGTGAGCGGTAGAACCCTGTTGGAAGGGTTTAGGCGCTATAAGGGCACTTCACCCATGAAATACCTTAAGTCAGTGCGCATGGAGCGTGTCCACGAAGAATTAAAGAATGCCGACCCTGGCAGGTATCGGGTTACCGAAATTGCTTTGGCTTGGGGTTTTACTCAGTTAGGTAAATTTTCGGTGGAATATAAACAGCGTTTTGGTGAGTCCCCTTCAGATACATTAAAAAAATAACCGTAAAATTAATAATAAAAATACACATATAATATTTTTTGTTTATCTTCTTGTTGTTATCATTAACAAACCAATTAATTTGACTATTTATCGGTAAGGCAAACTCGCTTTACTCGCTTTTGTCGGGGAAAATAGATTACTGGCATGGTGTGTTAGATACCAAGATGTATGTCAGAGACTATTTTTTCTTGAGTTTATTATCCTGGAAGGAAAGAGTTATTCATTTGCCAAATCTGGCAATAAAGGGTAATTTATGGCCAGATTTTTGGCGTGCATGACAGGGTAAGATACAAATATTTAACCTGAAAGGTTGGGATTGAATGTGACGGGCAGTTTATTGGATCAAGGATTAATGCTTCTGGTTTTCGGTATGGGGACAGTCTTTTTGTTCCTAGGGATTTTGGTGGTTTCGACTTACAGTATGTCGAAAATAGTGGTTAAGTTTTTCCCTGAAGCAGAAATAGAAGTGGTTGTTCCCCAACGGAATCTGAATAAACAGAATACGGATTCGCAGCTTATTTCGGTGATTTCAGCGGCAATTCACCGATATCGGAAAAACAAAAAGTAATACCGAAAAAGTCTTGATTCAAAATTGATTCCAATTAATTTCCATTAGTACAGAATAATTAAAGGGCGCATTGTTCATGAGTGATGTAAAGAAACCGCTCGGTATAACAGATGTTGTACTGCGAGACGCACACCAGTCTCTTTTCGCTACCCGACTACGTTTGGATGACATGTTACCGATCGCTGAAAAGTTGGATCAGGTTGGATACTGGTCGCTGGAGTCTTGGGGTGGTGCAACCTTTGATGCCTGCATTCGCTATTTGGGTGAAGATCCCTGGGATCGTATTCGGGAGTTGAAAGCGGCAATGCCAAAGACGCCGCAGCAGATGTTGTTCCGTGGCCAGAATATTTTGGGTTATCGCCATTATGCGGACGATGTGGTGGAGAAGTTTGTAGAAAGAGCCGCTATTAATGGCGTTGATGTGTTTCGCGTATTTGATGCGATGAATGATATGCGTAATCTGGAAACTGCAATCAGGGCAGTGATCAAACAGGGAAAACATGCCCAGGGGACAATCTCTTATACGGTTAGTCCGGTACACACCATGGAGTTATGGGTCGATTTAGGCCGTCAACTTGAAGATATGGGCGCCAACTCTATTGCGATCAAGGATATGGCCGGGTTATTACGGCCCTATGAAGGCTATGAATTAGTGAAGCGCTTGAAACAGGCCGTGGATATTCCCATTCATATGCAATGTCATGCCACGACAGGGTTATCGACTTCAACAATAGTAAAATGCGTTGAAGCAGGTATCGATAATGTCGATACGGCGATTTCTTCGATGAGTATGACTTATGGACACTCCTCTACAGAGTCTGTCGTGGCCATTTTTGAAGGGACGGATCGAGATACCGGTTTAGATATTAATTTGCTGGAGGAAATAGCAGCCTACTTTCGTGAAGTACGTAAAAAATATTCAAAATTTGAAGGCTCTTTACGTGGCACAGATTCCCGTATTTTAGTCGCCCAAGTGCCAGGAGGCATGTTAACCAATATGGAAAGCCAGCTGCGCGAGCAAAATGCCGTTGATAAGTTGGACGAAGTCTTGGAAGAGATTCCTCGGGTGAGAAAAGATCTTGGCTATATCCCTTTAGTTACACCGACTTCACAGATTGTAGGTACTCAAGCAGTAATTAATGTGATGTCCGGTGAACGCTACAAATCCATTTCCAAGGAGACCGCTGGCGTCCTGAAGGGCGAGTATGGCGCTACCCCGGCACCGGTCAACAGCGAACTTCAGACAAAGGTATTGGATGGGGCAGAAGCTATTTCCTGTCGACCAGCTGACTTGCTCAGTCCTGAACTGGATAAATTAACGACTGAGCTGTGTCAGCTGGCAGAAAAAGAATCGATTAAATTAGCCGAAGATCCCGTTGATGATGTGCTGACCTACGCACTATTCCAACAAATAGGGCTGAAATTCTTAAAAAATCGTGGTGATGCAAAGGCCTTTGAACCTTCTCCTACAGGCGAGACGGTTATGGCTAATGCGCCTGAGCAGGCTCCATCCAATGTTGGTAGCGAAGTTTATACGGTTTCGGTCAATGGTGCCCGCTATGTCGTGGAAGTTGCTGAGGGTGGGGATGTTGAATCCGTAAGACCTACTGGCTCAGGGCAAAAGGTCGTAAACCCACCGACGAACGAAGTTGAAACGATTAAAGCTCCTCTGGCGGGAAATATTCTTAAAGTGAATGTTGATCCAGGTGACCATGTTCAGCAAGGGGATGTGATCATTATCCTCGAAGCGATGAAAATGGAAACGGAGGTTAGGGCCGGGCGTGCAGGGACTGTTGAAAATGTGTTAGTCAAGGTAGGTGACGGCGTTGCCGTTGGTAGCCCCTTGCTGACACTGAATTAACAACCAAGGAAGCTGAACATGAATGCGCTTCTCGGGTTGTGGCAGAGTTCCGGACTGAGCCAGGTGACACCTGGCCAGTTGTTGATGATAGCGGTTGGATTGCTGCTGTTGTTTTTGGCTATTCGCAAGGGCTTTGAGCCTTTGTTACTCCTGCCGATTGGATTTGGTGCGGTATTGGTCAATATCCCAGGGGCAGGATTTAGCGAAGCACCGATTTATGATGCCCTGGGGCATATAGAAACTCCTGGGGGTATGCTGTACTACATCTACAATGTGGGGATCGCAACGGGTATTTTCCCTCTGATTATTTTTATGGGGGTCGGCGCCATGACCGACTTTGGCCCGTTATTGGCTAACCCGAAAACCCTTTTTCTTGGCGCTGCTGCACAATTTGGTATTTTCGCCACTGTACTGGGTGCGGTTGGTTTGTCGGTGACAGGCCTCATCGATTTTTCCATTGCCGATGCGGCGGCGATAGGCATTATCGGCGGTGCGGATGGCCCCACCGCCATTTTCGTCGCAAGCAAGTTAGCACCTGACCTGTTAGGTGCAATAGCCGTGGCGGCCTATTCTTATATGGCGCTGGTGCCCCTTATTCAGCCGCCCATTATGCGTGCGCTGACTTCAAAGGAGGAGCGTGCTATTGAGATGACGCAACTACGTCATGTATCAAGAAGGGAAAAAATTGTTTTCCCACTGATCGTGTTGATTTTGGTTGCTCTTTTCCTGCCAAGCGCTGCGCCTTTGCTGGGTATGTTTTGCCTTGGTAATTTGATGCGAGAATGCGGGGTAGTGGATCGACTTAGCGACACGACGCAAAACGCTTTAATCAATATTGTGACTATTTTTTTAGGCCTGGGTGTTGGTTCTAAATTGAGTGCTGATAAATTTCTCGATTTGAAAACATTAGGTATCCTGGCTCTTGGGATGATTGCCTTTTGTATTGGTACGGCAGCTGGTGTATTGATGGGGAAATTGATGAATAAGCTATCTAAAAGTCAAATAAATCCGTTAATTGGTGCTGCCGGTGTTTCGGCTGTTCCAATGGCCGCCAGGGTTGCGAACAAGGTCGGTCTGGAAGCTAATCCCAACAACTATCTATTGATGCATGCGATGGGGCCAAATGTTGCTGGTGTGATCGGTTCTGCTGTGGCGGCGGGTGTAATGATTAGTATGGTTGCCAGGTAGTTTATTCCGTTAATTCTTATTAGGTTACCGATGTGCGATAAGGACATCGCTCTTCAGTTGGTTCCATCAAATTCGTTGCCACCAAAATAATCGCGCTTTTCCACTACGCCACATCTTCCTTTTGCGGTAAGCTTCGGCCATGGAAACTTTAATGAACCTCAGTTTTTCTTCTTATATTATCTTAAGTACAACCGCTGGATTATGGTTGGGAGTCATTGCGACTTGGTTGACCATGCGCAGCCGTCGGGCAGTATTAGAGGAAAAGTTAACCGTCGCCTTCACGGACTATCAAACGCTGCAACAACTGAATTTGCGGTTGGAGGATGAGCAAAAAAGGTTAAGTGTTGAATTGGCCGCTTTGCAATCTGAACATGATAAAACGAGTACAACACTCGCCATTATGTCTCAGCAGCACGAACAACTAAAGACGTTGAAAAGTAGATTGGATGAGGAGCTTGGCTCGCTCCGAGAGCAGAACACGCAGTTGTCGACAAACCTGACCAGCGAACGCAAGCAAGCAGAGGAAAAATTAACGATTCTAAATGAGGCAAAAGAACGACTCACGATTGAATTTAAGAATTTGGCCAATGAAATATTTGAGGAAAAAAGTACAAAGTTTACCGAACAGAACCGAATGAATCTGGAAACCGTCCTTAAACCGCTGAGTGGCCAAATCAAGGATTTTCAGAAGCGAGTAGAGGATAGCTATGACAAGGAATCAAAGGATCGTTTTTCACTGGTAAAAGAGATTAAAAGTTTACAGGAATTGAATAGTCGCATCAGTGTGGATGCGGTTAATTTGACCAATGCATTAAAAGGGGAAAGCAAAACACAGGGAAGCTGGGGGGAGTTAAAACTGGAAAAGATTTTAGAGGCTTCAGGCTTAGTCAAAGGGCAGGAGTATGATGTGCAAGTCAGTATGAAAAATGAGGCCGGTGCGAGGCTGCAACCGGATGTCGTTGTTCATCTTCCGGAAAATAAGGATGTTATTATCGATTCCAAGGTGACGCTTACGGCTTATCATCGCTATGTTTCTGCTGAGACAGAGGCGGATCGTCAGCAACAGGCCGTTCAACACCTACAAGCACTACAAAAGCACATAAAAAATTTAAGTACGAAAGACTATCAAAATCTGGTGGGTATACAAACTCTGGATTTCGTATTGATGTTTTTGCCGGTAGAAGATGCTTTTAATCTGGCGGTTCAAAAAGATACGGAATTATTTAGTCGAGCATTTGAGAACAATATCATTCTTGTTGGCCCATCCACGCTATTGGCAACACTGAAAACAATTCAACATATATGGCGTAACGAGTATCAAACTCAAAATGCTCAGGAAATCGCAAAACGAGCTGGTTATTTGTATGATAAGTTTGTCAATTTTGTTGATGACCTTGAAGAGGTTGGACAGCGCCTTACAAAAGCACAGGATGCCTATGACCGCGCTCACAACAAATTAGCCTCCGGTCGAGGTAATTTGGTGAGCAGAGCGGAAACACTGAGAAAATTAGGTGCCAAAACGAGCAAGAGTTTATCAAAACCGCTGTTGAGCAAAAGCGATCAAATTTCTCAACTAGCTGAGATGGTCGAGGACTCTGCACCAGAGAATTGATCGGGTCATTTAACAATAGCTACAGCTTTGCCCCCAGCCAAACCTCAATACGACCCAGCCAAGGGATAATGTTCCCCTTGTCAGACAAGATCGTTTTCAGTTCGGCGATATCCTGGAGAGTAACGGGCTCCTGCTCGGTCGGTTCTATCACCTCGGATTCGAAAAAAAGTTCAACATCAATTTTGTCGTCTAAATAGTGGAGTATGTATTTTTTTTTGCTAGCGGTAATATGAGGAATTTGAGACCAGCAATTTTCCAGTTGCTCGATAACAGTTTCTCTGAGCGGCAGCAAAGTCTCTCCGGTATTAATTTCACTGTTCCGGTCATCCTCAGCATCGATATGATAAGTCAGATCTTTAATCGATTGAAATTGCTCTAGTAAACGTTTGGTTACCCATTCACCTATTTGGTGGCCTTCTGAGACGCTCACACGGGGGTTGACCCGAATATGAACATCCAAAAATATGTCTGAACCCATTTGTCGGGTACGCAGATTGTGAGCACTACGAACGCCCTCCATTGAAACGATTACTTTTTTAATGGCGTCGGTTTCCTCTTTGGAAAGCCCAGTATCAACAAGTTCTTTTATGCTATCCCAAACGAGACTCAAGCCGATTTTACCAATAATGAGCGCAACAATTGCTGCTGCCACTGCAT
The DNA here is from genome assembly GCA_021736745.1 of Pseudomonadales bacterium. Classification (GTDB taxonomy): domain Bacteria; phylum Pseudomonadota; class Gammaproteobacteria; order Pseudomonadales; family IMCC2047; genus JAJFKB01. Next base: position 1,166 of record JAIPFG010000112.1, on the reverse strand, counting down.
CTAACCAGGTGAGCCCCAGCATGGCACCGCCGACGCCGAATAGGACTACTACTGAAGAAAACATATCGGTGCGGCTGTGCCAAGCATTGGCGATAAGTAGGTTGGAGCGAAGTTGCTCGCCAGCTTTGCGGGTATAATGAAAAATCCATTCTTTACTAATAATAGAAATAAGGGTAACAACAAGGGCTGGCCATGTTGGAATACTTTTGACTGTGCCACTCATTGCTGCGATGAGGTTTTCATAGGCTAAGAAAGCCGCTACGATGATCAGGGTGCCACCGAGAAGCACTGTCCCGATAGCTTCAAAACGGGCATGACCGTATGGGTGCTCAGGATCAGGTTCGTTGTTGGAAATTCGGGTGATGATGAGCACGAAAATATCGGTCACCATATCGGATAATGAGTGAATACCGTCAGTGACGACGGCCTGAGAAGACGAGATAATACCAATGAATATTTTGCCTAGGCCTAAGATGATATCTAGTATCATGCCGACAATCGTAACGCGATGGGCGATTTTCATATTCTCGGCGTACTGATTTTGCATGCGACTCCTTGTGATTATTACTGGGTTGGTGGGGCGGTATTATAGCGGGCATAATGGAAGCCAATAAACAGTTTTATCTAGAGAGTTATACTCAAGCACCTCAGTTAGGAGGTTAATGTGAAGTTACTGTTTAGCTAGCAACGCTAAGTGGTTGAAAAAAAATGTAACTATTTGATAAATAAGAAAATAAAATGTGAGCGAAATTTGAACAATTTGTGACAGGGTCAATAAAGATGAGGGTCGCACAGGTATCATAAAAAGCTATCCCCAAAGTTATCCACAGTATTTGTGGATAATCCAGAGTCATTCAAGTGATATAAATCAAGTGTTCTCAGGTTCTATCTTTATTAAGATTCGCGGATTACTCAAAGATCGGCTATGGTATAGGCTGCTATTCCAATATAAATAATTAAAGAGTCTGCTTGAATGGCTAAAGAACAACGTACACATCCTCGTATTAAAGTGCCGATGAAGGTTAGTTTGAGATTTTCAGAAACGGGAGATCTTCTCGCCGTCACCCGTGATATTTCCGATAATGGAATTTTTTTGCTACTTGATCAGGAAACTATGCCCAAAATAGGGGACATTGTTCGTGTGCAGGTACAGGGAGTCGGCGGTG
>JAIPFG010000111.1 GCA_021736745.1 Pseudomonadales bacterium | reverse complement strand
GGAGCGCATTATTTTTGGCGAAGGACGCAAAATTGAACGTATTGTCCCGGTGCAAAGAAATGAGGCACATAAACTTATCGAAGAATGCATGCTCTGTGCAAATGTCGCCGCAGCGAACTTTTTAAAACAGCATCAATTGCCAGGGCTCTACCGTATACATGAAACACCGAGTGCTGAAAAGCTGGCTAAATTACGGGAATTTATTGGTGAATTGGGTTTGAGTTTAAGCGGGGCAGATAAACCAAGCGCAAAAGATTATCAACAACTGATCCTCCAGATTGCTGACCGTCCTGATGCCCATTTGATTCAAACGGTCTTACTACGCTCCATGATGCAGGCGGTTTACAGCCCCGACAATGTCGGCCATTTCGGTTTGGCCTATGAATCTTATGCCCACTTTACCTCCCCTATACGCCGTTATCCTGATTTACTGGTACATCGTGCTATTCGGTCAGTCATCCGTAGCAAAAAGACCACCTCCCATGTCCGCCGGGTAGCAGGCGCGAAAGGGATTCAACGGGTCCGTATTTATCCCTATCAACACGAGGATATGCTACAGCTCGGCGAACATTGTTCTCATACCGAACGACGTGCCGATGAAGCCGTACGTGATGTTGTGCTCTGGTTGAAATGCGAATATATGCTGGATCATGTCGGCGATACTTTTACCGGCGTCATCAGCGGTGTTACGGCCTTTGGCCTTTTCATCGAATTGAAAGATATCTATGTTGAAGGCCTCCTACACGTGAGCGCCCTTGATAATGACTATTACCATTTCGATGCGGCTAAACACCGGCTCACCGGGGAACGCACACACTTCAGTTATCGATTAGGTGATAGCATTGAAATCAGGGTGGCGCGTGTCGATCTAGACGAGCGCAAAATAGATTTTGAATTGTTGCCTCAAGAGAAGAAAACTTCCGGCAAATCAAAGAAAGGGGGTAAACGCTCCGCTAAAGGCAAGGGTTTTAAACGTAAGCGCAAAGATAATTAGCGGACTCTCAACAAATATATGACGAACGAAACAGAAAATGACAGTCTGGTTTATGGTTTTCACGCGGTTCAAACATTGCTGCAACGCAACCCTGAACGCATTGAACAATTGTGGGTGCAAAATGATAAGTTCAATTCACGCGTCAGGCAGATATTAAAGATTGCGAATCAAAAAAAGGTCGCGGTGCACCAGCTAGAACGTGAAGAATTGGATACGCTCATTGCCGGTAACCATCAGGGTGTCGCTGCTCGATGTTCCGCACGCAAAGGATATGACGAGGTAGACCTTGAGAACCTGTTGGATAACCTCGAAGTCGTACCATTATTGTTAGTGCTGGATGGCGTTACCGACCCCCATAATTTAGGCGCCTGCCTACGCACCGCCGACGCGGCGGGCGTCAATGCCGTTATCGTTCCCAAAGATAACAGCGCCCCCATTACTTCAACCGTCAGCAAGGTTTCTTCTGGTGCAGCGGAAACGCTACCTTTTATTCGCGTCACCAACCTTGCTCGAACATTAAAGTGGTTACAGGGACGTGGCTTATGGATAACTGGTGCCGCTGTCGATGAAAGCGCCAAATTGCTGCATTGTGCCGACCTTACCGGACCACGGGTGTTGGTGATGGGTTCGGAGGGTAAGGGGATGCGTCGATTGACGAGAGAGACCTGTGATGAACTGGTTTATATCCCCATGGCGGGAGAGGTCAGCAGCCTCAATGTCTCGGTCGCTACTGGAGTTTGTTTATTCGAAGCGGTGCGGCAAAGGATGATTCCATAATATTAGTCTCTGCCGTGCCCCATTGACCAAACCTGAAAAATTCTAGGCCGGTAGCACATGATCCGACTGGATATCAAACGCAAGCGCTAAAGATAAATTGTTTCAAGCGCTTGCATCTCTCCGCCGGGTTGTCTAGAATGCGCCGTTCTAAAAAATATACCCTATTAACTCCTTGCCTCACTAATACTCTGTTAGGAGGCTGCCTAATCCGTAAGGAGAGACAATGCGACACTACGAAGTAGTATTTCTCGTGCACCCTGACCAAAGTGATCAGGTGTCGGCCATGATTGACCGTTACACCACTATCGTCAAGGACAGTGGTGGGCAAGTTCACCGCCTGGAAGACTGGGGGCGAAGACAGCTTGCATACCCCATCAATAAAATTCATAAAGCACATTATGTGCTCATGAATATCGAATGCGACACCGAAGCACTGAACGAATTAAACTATTCATTCAGGTTTAACGATGCGGTGATTCGTAATCTGGTGATTACCTGTAAAGAAGCCGTTACCGGCATCTCACCAATTAAAGCCGGCGAAAGCCGTGAAGACCGTTCTGACACCAGACCTAGGTCTCGAGTTGTCGAAGATAATTCCGAGGAATCATCAGATTCCTCGGAAGAAGAGTCTGATGACGCCGCAGAAGCGGAAGAAGATTCTTTAGAAAACAACTAGTTTTTCTTTTTTTGAACGGATATTCCTTAATTCAGGTTTGAACCAGACACACAAGTTTCAGGAGAACTCAGATGGCCCGTTATTTTCGTCGTCGTAAATACTGCCGCTTTACTGCGGAAGGTATTAAAGAAATAGATTATAAAGACTTAGAAACATTAAAAGCATTTGTGACCGAGACTGGGAAAATTGTCCCCAGCCGCATCACCGGCACTAAGGCACGTTATCAGCGTCAGCTAGCTACTGCTATCAAGCGAGCCAGGTATCTCGCCCTGCTGCCTTATACGGATGCGCACGAATAACGCGAGCGCCAGGTAAGATAACCTGTGCGCGCACTCGCTGAATATGCAATGCGCGGCCGCAGCCAAGCCGTTACTGTTGCCGCCATCAGTGCTGCTTTACCGCTGTTTTTTTGGGTAAGTGCTGCCATTGTCGCTTTAACCATATTGCGAAAAGGCGTAACGGAAGGATTAAATTTATTTTTATGGGCTAGTTTGCCCACCATCATATGGATTTTGATACAAAAGGATCCGACACCGCTTATTATCATCGCGGGTAGCGGATTGTTAGCGACCGTACTAAGGACTAGTGTCTCCTGGGTTTATACTTTATTAACCGGGGTGTTACTAGGAATAGTACTAAGCGAGCTGATGCCGTTTCTGCTACCTGAAGTCGTGGCCGAAACGATTAGAATCAGCAAAGAGGTTTTATCGGAATTAGCCGCTCAAACCAAGGCTGAAACCGGGCGACATTTAGACGAATGGCTACACCAGCTCTTTGCTGGGATATTAGGTAGTGTTCATCTGTTTGCCATGACCGGTTGCCTCGTATTAGGGCGCTGGTGGCAAGCATCGCTGTATAATCCTGGTGGATTTCGAATAGAGTTTCACCAGTTGATTTTGCCAAAAGCCATGACACTTCCAATGATGCTGCTCATGGTCTTCGGTGGTGGTATGCATCCCATTATATTGGGTTGGGTACCGGTAATGTCGGTGCCTTTTATTATTGCGGGAATAGCCCTGGTGCATGGCATCGTTGGCATTCGGAAATTGCCAGTACAGTGGTTGCTGGGTTTTTATATTTTAGTTTTTTTTATGGGGCCATACTTTTATCCCTTATTAATTGTCATGGCCTTCTTGGATAGTATGTTGGATTTTCGGCAACGCATTCGGCCAAGCGCTCTGTAACGCAAATGCCGTCGTATGTCGAACCCTTGGTCCAGCAAAGAGGCTTATAGAGGAAATCAAGATGGAAGTTATATTGTTAGAAAAAGTTGGTAAATTAGGTAATCTAGGCGACAAAGTAGCCGTTAAAGCAGGTTATGGCCGTAATTATCTCATTCCCTATGGGAAAGCAGTATCTGCAACGGAAAAGAATCTGGCGGACTTCGAGGCACGACGTGCGGAACTTGAAAAAGCAGCCGCCGAAGCCAAGGCCTCTGCGGATACTCGATCGCAAGGGCTTGAAGGTAAAGAAATTCTCATTACCGCTAAAGCTGGCGATGAAGGAAAACTATTTGGTTCCGTTGGCACCAAGGACGTTGCGGATGCAATTTCAGCTGCCGGCCATGCCATAGAAAAGCGTGAAGTTCGCATGCCTGAAGGCGCGATACGTCAGGTTGGCACTTACGATATCAGCCTACAGCTACACAGCGATGTCGTCGTCACCGTCAAGGTTATTATTCAACCAGAATAACGCTCGCCAAACACCCTTTCTTCTCGTCAAGGTGTTTACAGTGGTCATCCTCCAGTATCTGAACACTACTGGAGGAGATTATTCCTATCGCCCATTAAATATCTATTTAATTACTCAACCAAATTCAAATGGCAGCGTGCTCAAAAAGTGTAAAAAGCTGTTCTTAACGCCGTAGAATACCCCCTTTTTTCCCAAAAGATTGCTTGTCAGAAGACATTAATGGAAAATAACCAATTTACTGAAATGCGGTATTTGTTGACATTGATCACTCAACCAAGGCTGTCCAGTGATTCAATTTAATCGCCGATACTGTCATCAATGTCGTAATTATCCAAAACCAGATCATCCAATTAACAGCCACCTGGTAACTGCATGACCAAACCCGTTTTAATTGATCGAGAAACCTCGGCTCTCAAAGTCCCGCCGCATTCAATTGAAGCAGAGCAGTCCGTGCTGGGCGGTTTGATGCTGGATAACAACGCGTGGGATTCTGTTTCTGAAGGAGTCGTCGAGAAAGATTTCTATCGGCACGAGCACCGCCTGATCTTCCGAATGATGTCGAAACTGGTGGAAAACGGTAGCCCTTTGGATGTTATCACCCTCTCGGAAGCGCTGAACAAATTAAATGAACTGGATACTGTGGGTGGATTGTCCTATCTAGGTGAACTCGCAAAAAACACCCCAAGCGTTTCAAACATAAAAGCCTATGCTGATATCGTTCGCGAGCGCTCTATTTTACGTCAGTTGATCGGTGTCGCTAATGAAATCGCCTCTGACGCCTTTGAAACGGGTGGGCGTAGCAGTAGTGAAGTATTAGACGATGCTGAACGAAAGGTTTTTCAGATCGCCGAGGAACGCCCCAATACCGTTGGGCCGAAAGAAGTTAACCCCCTCTTAACCCGGGCCATTGAAAGAATCGACGAACTTTACCATTCCGAAAATGCCATTACCGGGTTGAGCACTGGCTATAGCGATTTAGATGCCATGACCGCCGGACTCCAGCCCTCGGACTTGATTATTATCGCTGGTCGCCCTTCGATGGGGAAAACCACTTTTGCAATGAATATTGTTGAACACGCGGTCATCCAAGGGGATAAACCAGTTATCGTTTTCAGCATGGAAATGCCGGCAGAGTCGCTCATAATGAGGATGCTGTCTTCCCTCGGCCGGATTGATCAAACCAAAATACGTACCGGCCAACTGGATGATGATGATTGGCCCCGGCTCACCTCTGCAGTGAGTCTGCTTAAAGACAAGAAGCTATTTATCGACGATACGCCGTCCCTCTCCCCAACAGAAGTGCGCTCTCGCGCGCGTCGTATTGCCAGAGAACACGGCCAGCCAGCATTGATCATGATCGATTATTTGCAGTTAATGCAGGTAAAAGAACGCAGCGAAAACAGGGTAGGGGAAATTTCTGAAATCTCGCGCTCCTTGAAGGCGCTGGCCAAGGAGCTGCATGTGCCGGTTATTTCTTTATCGCAGCTCAACCGTAGTCTGGAGCAACGCCCCAACAAACGTCCGGTCATGTCAGATTTACGCGAATCAGGCTCAATTGAGCAAGACGCCGATGTTATCGCTTTTATTTATCGTGACGAAGTTTACAACGAGGAAAGTCCGGACAAAGGCATTGCCGAAATCATTATCGGCAAACAGAGAAATGGCCCTATTGGCACACGCCGATTGGCCTTTATTGGTAAATACACTCGCTTCGAAGATTTGGCGCATGGCAGTTATGAGGAGTATTAAAAACGCCTGACTAATCATTCGTTATGATAACCTGACACAAAATTTTTCCCGGATATGCATTCGTGACTCGAGCCACTCAGGCCCACATTAATTTAGCCGCTTTACGCCATAATTTTGAGCTGGTTAGGCTGTTCGCGCCAACCCAAAAAATTATGCCCGTAATCAAAGCCAACGCCTATGGTCATGGCATGACCCAGGTGGCAAAAGCTCTGCCCCATGCCGACGCTTTTGCGGTGGCCATTATCGATGAAGCGGTTGAACTTCGAGAAGCAGGTATCCGGCAGCCTATTACGGTACTACATGGCGCTTCGAACCGCGAAGAGCTTCAACTGGCGGAACAATTAAATTTCGATCTGGTGGTACATCAACTGGAACAGGTTAAATTGCTGGAGAATACCCACTGCGCTAAACCTTTCGTCATTTGGCTCAAACTGGATACCGGCATGCATCGTCTCGGTATAGCACCGGAACAGTTTCAATCCGCGTACCAAAGATTACAAGCCTCGCCAAATGTATTCCAAGTGCGGTTGATGAGTCACTTCTCCTGTGCCGACGACACGGATAATCCAATGACGAACAGTCAATGTCAGTTATTTGAACAGTTGACGTCCGCTATCGCCGCCCCGAAAAGTTTGGCCAATTCAGCCGCCATCATGGCCTGGCCACAAACTCACAAAGACTGGGTACGACCGGGCATCATGCTTTTTGGTGTATCGCCTCTGACCAACTGGCAACAGCAGAGGTGCGAGCTCAAACCAGTCATGACGCTACAATCCACCATTATTGCCATAAAAGAGTTGAACCCCGGTGAAAGTATTGGCTACGGTGCGAATTGGATAGCCTCCCGACCCAGCCGCATAGCGATCATTGCCATTGGCTACGGCGACGGCTATCCCCGCGCCTTGCCAAACGGCACACCGGTTTTATTAAATGGTCAGACGGCAAATATCGTGGGCCGTATATCAATGGATAGCTTTGGGATAGACATCACCGACTTACCCGGCGCCCAAGTTGGCGACACAGTAACCCTCTGGGGTCAGGGGTTAGCGGTGGAAAGAATAGCGGAACTCGCGAAGACCATTCCTTACGAACTACTCTGCCAAATATCACTACGCGTACCCAGAGACTACGTGGAAATTTAAAAATATTCTGCTATTCTCAGCTAAGAATTCCACAAAACCACTCTGGATAGAGCCCGGCTTCGGGGTATGTTTTCAAATACCGCTCAGGTAGAGCGTCAAGAAGGTACACTATGACCAGCGCTGCTGAACTCGCTCAAAAATCAAGCCAACTATTTTCTTTGCCCGATATTTATTTAAAACTTTCCAATATGATCAAGGATGAGAGTTCCACCGCTGACCAGATGGCGGAACTGATTGCCTTAGATGCAGGCTTATCCGCTAGGTTACTAAAAATTGCCAATAGTTCATTTTATAATTTTCCGGCACAAATAGAGTCCATCACCCGCGCCATCACCCTGATTGGTTCGAATGAATTGAGTAATTTAGTGCTGGCAACATCGGTGGCATCATCCTTTCCCAATATTGACCCTAACTTAGTGGATATGGATAGTTTCTGGCGACACAATGTAGATACCGGCTTAGTCATGCGCTTTTTGGGTAAAAACGCCCAAGTAAGAGATGCTGAACGGCTGTTTGTCATTGGCCTACTGCACAATCTGGGTAAGTTGATAGTACTGACAGGCATACCTGAGGCTGCACGACATATTCTCGAAACCGCAGAGAAAAGCAGTCCGTGGCAACAGGAGCAAGAAGTACTTGGTTTTACTTTCGCTGAATGTGGTGCCGAATTACTCAAAATATGGCAACTGCCCGAAACGCTAGTGGATGCCGTCCGCTATCAGCATGAGCCACAAAAGGCACAGGTGGACCCACAGGCAGCCGCTTTATTACATATTGCCAGCCGTGCAGCGAGTTGGATGGAGCAGGAAACTAGAAATACTGAGGAATTTGATTACATTCAATTAATCGATCCGTGGGTATGGGGCTATACCGAGCTTAGCTTAGAGGACATGGATGAAGCCATCGAGTTTGCCCAGATAGAGGCCTGGAACCTGTTAGGTTTAATTAGCGCTTCATTACATTAATATTGTTCAAAGTTAATAAGAGGCACAGATATCTTTGAATCAAGAAACACCCAGTTCATGCAGTATCGCGACAAGCGTATCCAGCTTACTTTCAGCTATCGCACTAAACCCGTTACCGGGTGAATAAGCACTCTGAAACCAATACCAGAGCATATCGATATACATATAGATGGCGTAATTGTTGAGAAAACAACGGTGGGTGGCCAAATCGACCGGACTACCCAGGTAACATGTCAACAGTTGTTGTAATTGCGTTTCATTTAACTTTAGATTATGCACCGCTACGGCCAAATCAAATAGCGGATCCCCCATCGCAGCATATTCCCAATCAATCAAAAAAAGCTGCTCTCCGCTATCGATAATATTGCCTAACACCGGATCATTGTGGCAGAGACGCCGAGTAGTGAAATGCCGGGTAGATTCATGCATCAATCTATTCATGGTCTCTTCCAACGCCTGGAAACGCTGTGGAATAATTAAAAACTGGGCTTTAATGCCGCGCAAATAACGATCCGTCACATCCTTTGGAATAAGATATTTACCAATTCCGGGCAAAGCATGTACTTGTTTTAACAGCTGTGCGAGTCGCTCAATATTCCTTTCTGTCTTCGCCTCTGCGGGACTCCAATGCTTCCCCTCAATGTACTTGGTCACCAGCATTCCCTGGTTCGGCGCACAATAAACGACGGAAGGGCCAAGGCTGGCCTTTTCCGCTTTTCTTAGTGCGACCTGCTCATTCACACGATCCAAACCCATGGCTCGACTGTTGAGCGCATTCAAACGCAAAATACAGCGCTCACCTCCTGCCTGAATAAGGTAACAATCATTGGTTAGCCCCTCATCAAGCGGTTTGAGCACAACGGGGGGTTCAGAACAGTCGAGATGCTTCCAGTGCGGATAGGTCTGAAGCGCTTGCTCCAGTTCTAGGCGTGGT
>JAIPFG010000110.1 GCA_021736745.1 Pseudomonadales bacterium | reverse complement strand
CACCTCCCATCGCAGCGGCATAGGCGCCAATATATTTGCGTACGCGGTAGGCATAAACGTTTAACGCCAGTTGGGCGTCAGGATCCCCGGCCGCAGCCATTTGCTCCACATCGCGCATGTCTTCGGTACCGGCCAGGGCTTTAAGGCCACTGGCAGAATACAATTGTTTTTCAATGAGTTCGGCGTTTAGCCCCAATTCTCTTGAGAGATAGGCGAACAGCCCGGGGTCGACATCACCGGAGCGAGTGCCCATGACTAATCCTTCCAGGGGCGTCATTCCCATCGATGTGTCAATCGAAAAGCCGCGATTAATCGCGCAAACGCTGGCACCATTCCCCAGATGGCAGCTGATTATCTGTAAGTCAGTGATTGCCCTCTGTAGTTCTTGGGCGACGCGCAGGCCCACGTATTTATGTGAAGTGCCATGAAAACCATAACGGCGCAAGCCTTTATCGCGCCATTCCTTCGGTACTGCGTAGGTATAGGCTCGATCAGGAATAGTATGGTGGAAAGCGGTGTCAAACACGGCTACCTGAGGCCGTTCGGCCCAGAGTTCGCGGCTCAGATTAATCGCTAAAAGATTGGCTGGGTTATGAAGAGGAGCCAGTGGCGTACAGGATTCAATAAAAGATAAAACCTCATCATCAATCGCTACGGCATTCTGAAATCGATCACCGCCATGGGCGACCCGGTGGCCGACAGCGACAAAGTCCTCATAACCAAATTCCTTTAAAATGGCGGGAACGGCGTGAATGGCGTCTGCCAAAGTAGCTAACGGTTCCTGTCGCTTGCCCGGTATTCCCTGACTGCCGCCAGCGCAGTAGTGTAAGGTGCAATGCCCGTTGTTAAAACGTTCGAACTCTCCTTTGAATACCCGATTATCTTCCTTGGTCATATCGAAAATACCAAATTTCAGGGAAGAACTGCCGGCATTGAATACCAGTATTTTCATTGATGGCTCACTTTATAACCTTATATCTTTCGTTGATTTGTGCGAGGTATTATCCTGCGTCTTTATGAATATTTTTTGACCGTCGTCGGCTCACAAGCTGGCGGCAAGAATTGTTAGCTTTGGAAGGAAATTCTATCGGCTGATATTATCGCAATAGGCCTGAACAAAAAATGTGTATTTGCCAATCAGTATAATTGGTAGTTTCATGACGATTGCGTTTGTTGCAAAAAACGTTCAAGTTGTTGCTGTATTATTTGTTTTTCTCGCTGAAGTGATTCTTTTTGCCGCAGTAAGTCGATCACCATTGCCACTGCAATCCAGTCAATCTCCAGGTCCTGGTGTAGCCGGATGGCTTTTTTCAACCAGTGAACACTGGTGGTATCAAAAACCCAGTCGGCGACCTCTTTTCCTTCAACCGGCGCGGCGATTCCCGATTCAACTGCCTCAATGACAAATTGCTCGGTAATTTTTTCGACTTGGCAAAGCTCCCTTACTGAAATCTTCAATAATATCTCGGTCATCATGCATTACTCCATTCCGCTCTGGGATCAAAGTCTGCTGTCTCTGACAGTTTTGTCCAAAGTTTTTTGGCATCATCGTTGACGGTTGGGGGCATCACTACTTTTAAGATGGCGTAGAGATCTCCCGTACCCGTTTTAGAAGGTAACCCCTTGCCTTTGATTCGTAATTTTTGTCCTGATTGGGCGTTGGGGGCGATGGTCAAATTGATTTTGCCCTTTAGCGTCGGAATGGTCACTTTTGCACCTAAAGCGGCTTCCCAGGGCGTTAATGGTACTGTGATGAGCAAATTATGGCCTTGTACGTCAAACAGGGGATGGGGGACCAAGCGTATGTGCAGATAGAGGTCACCATTGGCGCCACTACCTTGTCCTGCAGCACCTTGACCCTTAACCCGAATGCGTTCTCCATCCATCACTCCTTTAGGAATTTTTACATTTAAACTTTTTTTGACTTGTCTTACCTGGCCATTTTCATAGACAGGAATATGGTAAGTGACTTGTTTTGATTCATCGGTTAACGTGTCTTCCAGGAAGATTGGCATTTCAAGCTCCAGGTCTCTTCCCCTAAAGCCAAAATCACCTTCAGTTTGGCTACTGCGAAATTCATGTCCTCTCTGACCAAATAGGGAGTTGAAGAAATCAGAAAACTCCTGTTCAGAGAAAGAGTCTGTTCTGGCACCAGCGCCACTCGTACTCTGCCAGCCGGGAGGAGGCTCAAAGCCTGCGCCAGCTCTGCCGCCATATTGTCTTAGCTCATCGTATTCCGCTCTGCGTGCGGGATCTTTCAATACTTCATAAGCTTCTGCAACTTCTTTAAATTTTTCTTCAGCCCCTTTGTCAGGGTTCATGTCCGGGTGATATTTACGCGCCAGACGCCGATAAGCCATTTTAATATCTTTGCTTTCAGTGTCCGGGTTAACCCCAAGAATCTGGTAATAATCTTTAAATTTCATAAAGTTATCCAAAATAAACGTACGAAAGATCACCAGGTAAATATCATTATAACTTTCTCTGACGATGGTGCGACCAGCAGATGGAATACTACTTTCTTATCGTTCAATTTTATAGTGTGATTTTGTCCTTTGCTGCTGATGCAGGAAACAAGTTAGCTCGGCCAAGATGCCCCCGCTAAGCCCAGACAGTCGACGGACGTCGCTTTAGAGGTAATAATAGGCAACTTCCTTTTCCGTATGATGTAAAAGAGATCAAATGAATAATCAGCAAGAATCCTTTCTCTCCAAATTTTTCGCACTTGAATCGGCAGCGGGTATTGTCCTTATGCTTGCCGCCTTGTTAGCCCTGATTTGCGCTAATACACCACTGAATACTTATTATGCGCTCTTGCTTGATACACCAGTAGAGATCAGGATCGGATTATTTGAAATTGCTAAACCGCTATTGCTTTGGATTAATGACGGTCTGATGGCAATGTTCTTTTTCCTGGTCGGATTGGAGTTGAAACGCGAATTAGTTGAAGGAGAACTGGCGAACAAACGTAATATAATTCTGCCGGGTATCGGCGCCATCGGCGGTATGCTTGTTCCTGCCTTGATTTATCTATTACTCAATAGGAATCATCCCGTGGCTTGGTCCGGATGGGCGATTCCTGCTGCCACAGATATTGCATTTGCACTGGGTGTCTTAAGTCTGCTTGGCTCACGAGTGCCTACCAGTTTAAAAATATTTCTGACGTCATTGGCGATTTTTGATGATATTGGCGCTATTTTAATCATTGCGGTGTTCTATACAGCAAAAATTTCTTTGTCAGCATTAATTGTTGTCGCTCTATGTATACCGGTGTTGGCTTTTTTTAATTGGCGTGCGATTGAGTCAAAGAGCCTCTATATGCTCATTGGAATGGTGATGTGGGTGGCAATGTTAAAATCTGGCGTACACGCGACCTTAGCCGGAGTGGTAGTGGCAATGTTCATTCCCATCCGATCAGTGAGCGGCGGTACCTCCCCATTAAAAAGTTTAGAACAGGACTGGCATTCGGTAGTGGCGTTTTTCGTGTTGCCAGTATTTGCTTTTGCTAATGCGGGTATCAGTTTTGATGGGGTAGGCCTGACTCAGTTATTACATCCGGTACCTTTAGGCATAGCCTGTGGATTATTTTTCGGTAAACAGGTTGGTATTTTTGGCTTTTGCTGGCTTGCTATCAAACTGCGTTGGACAGGATTACCGGAATCGATGTCTTGGGGTGCCCTGTATGCAACAGCTGCACTTTGTGGAATAGGATTCACCATGAGTCTCTTTATCGGGTCTCTCGCCTTTGAAGAAACGGGAATAAACCTTATTTTTGATGAGCGCCTGGGTATTTTGCTGGGTTCTTTTGTTTCGGGTGTCGTAGGATATTTATTATTGTATCGTACACTTCCCGGCTTTAAAGCGATAAATAACTAGGGAACCTCTAATAAAATTCTTGATTTAAGATCAGTAAAAACACCGTCAGATTACACCAAAGTCGCTAGCTGTTTTGATGCGTCTCAGAGTGTAAAGCTTTGTAAATATACTTTTGGGCTAATTGAATTATTGTAGAATAAGCGTTCATTTCATCGGTACTACTACTTAATTGCGTGAAGATTATCGCCAATTTTTTACCTAAGGAGCGCTCAATTAATTCAGTAAAAAAGGATATGTCACGGCTGATGATTCTGGTGTTGGCTTCGCTGTTAGAGGCCTGTACACATTCCGCGATTTCTCCACAAATCGTAGCCCCTGAGTTACCGGGGAATTGGTATGCTGAAGTAAATAAAGGCGCTGTTGAATCAGGTTGGATAACACAATTTGGCGATGACAATCTGTTGAGCCTTATCAATGAAGCATTTGCTAACAATTATGTACTGAAGCAGCAGGCGGCGGAGTTGCGGGCGGCTCAGCAGCAGGTCATTATCTCCGGGGCTCCCTTATATCCGGCTTTAGATATTGGGCTAACCCAAACGAGAAACCGCTTGGTGACAGCCGGTTCCAGCCAGCATGTTAGCACGGCTTCGGTTGAACTGGGTTTAAATTGGGAGTTGAACCTGTGGGGAAAACTGAGTGACACCAGACGCCAGGCGGTTTTATCCTTTAAGGCGCGACAGGCTGCTTTTGAACAGGCTGAATTAGAATTGGCCGCTGATATTATTGGCGGCTGGTATGATGTCCTTACGGCAAGACAGCTGACAGAGCTATTTGAAGAACGGTTGAAAAACTTAGAGCATAACCTGACGATTATTGAATTCGGATATCGCCAGGGTATTACCCAGGCGCTGGACGTTTATTTGGCCCGAAATGAAGTCGAGCAGGAACGAGCGCGACTCGCACAACAAAAACAACGTCATTTAGAGTTAGTGAATAGGTTGCAGTTTTTATTAGGGCAATATCCCAATGGTCAACTAAAAACTACTACCGTCTTACCGGTGATTGTGGAACGGTTGGATGCAGGGCTGCCATCGGATTTATTGAAAAACAGACCTAGTATCCAGGCAGCCTGGTTCGATCTGTTGGCAGCAGATGCGCAGTTAGCGGTTGCGCATAAAGCACGTTTTCCCTCGCTCCGTTTGACAGGAAACCTCGGCGATAATGGTGACACGATCAATAAACTACTGGATGGAGGCCCTCTCGCCTGGTCTTTGTTGGCGGGCCTGTCACAGCCTATTTTTGCAGGAGGGCAGTTGGCAGCCAGAGAACAGCAGGCGAAAGAGGAATTAGTGCAGCGTGAGCAGCAGTATTTAGAAAAAGTTTATAGTGCGCTATTGGAAGTGGAGAACTCACTCAATCAGCAGCAAACACTCAATAAGCGCTACCATAGTTTTTTAAAGGCGCAGGAGAACGCAATCACAGCCCAACGACTTGCCTTTGAACAATATCAACGAGGGTTGATTCCCTACACCAGTGTGCTGGAATCGCAACGGCGGGCATTTGACGCTCAGAGCACTGTCTTAGATCTACGTAATCAACTCTTACAAAATCGTATTGACCTTAATGTCGCGCTGGGTGGCACGATTACTTCTGGTACTGAATGATCATGGAATATGAACATGGGTTCTCATAAAAAATTTTTTGTACCAATCTTAATCCTTGCCGCATTTCTTGTTGTGGCGATATTGATTTATAACAATCCTCCGGGTGCTAAACGCACCAAACTGTCTTCTAAACCCCAGTTAACAGTGGAAATCTTGGCGTTAAAAGAAGCGCCCTACCAAGTACGATTACAAAGCTATGGCACAGTGCGTCCTCGAATCGAAAGTCAATTGGTGGCGCAGGTAAGCGGCCAAATCATGGAGGTCAGCCCCCAGTTCCGTAATGGTGGCTTTTTTGAGCCGGGTGATGTGCTGGTGAGAATTGATGATCGTGATTATCGGGCAGAGGTGAATATTGCGCAAGCGGCACTCACAAGTGCTCAACAATTATTAGCGGAGGAACGGGCACGTTCGGAGCAGGCGTTGGAGGATTGGGAGCGCCTCGGCAATACAGAACCCGCCTCAGATTTGGTGTTACGCAAACCGCAACTGCAAGCGGCACAAGCACAGGTAATTTCAGCACGCTCGGCACTGGATAAGGTCAAGTTGAATCTGGAACGCACTCGCATCATCGCGCCTTTTGCCGGACGTATTTTAAATAAACAGGTTGATGTCGGGGAAGTGGTTTCCACCAATATGCCACTAGCCTCTATTTACGCCACTGACTATGTGGAAATACGTTTACCCCTAAAGAACCGTGATTTGGATTACATTCGTCTGCCGGAAAGTTATCGTTTTGATGCAACACAAAAAAATGAACCGGTGTTGGCGACGATTCATTCTAATTTAGTTGGTAATCAAGATTGGCAAGCGAGGGTTGTACGGACGGAAGGTGCGATTGATGGAGCGAGCCGACAACTGCATGTGGTGGCACAAATTGATGATCCCTATGGCAGGACAGCGGCTGGTAAACAACCCTTAAAGATCGGTGAGTATGTGACGGCGGAAATTCAAGGCCTGTTGTTGGAAAAGGCATTAGTGGTTCCTAATAACACAATATACCAAGGTAGCTATGTTTACGTGGTTGAGAATGGGGTATTGGTTCGCCGCCAGATTGAAATTGATTGGCAGAATGACCAACATGCACTCATTGGGAAAGGGCTTCAGTCAGGAGATCAACTGGTGTTAACACCCTTAGGTCAAGTTGCCTCTGGGGTGCCGGTCAGGGTTTTAGACCAAGTATCCTCAGCTGATGCAGAAGCCCTGAAGAGAGCTGTGAGCGGGGAGAAAATACCTTGATCAGTTGGTTTGCCCGAAATCATGTAGCGGCTAATCTCCTGATGATCAGTATTTTTGTTGCTGGCTTGTTGTCTTTGAAGGGGAACATCCCACTCGAAGTCTTTCCTTCAACTGAAACCAATACAATCAATATTGCCGTATCCTTAAGAGGTGCAACGCCGGAAGATATTGAGCAAGGTGTTTCCATCCGAATCGAAGAAGCCGTGCAGGATTTAGAAGGGATCGAGCAATTAACAAGCCGCTCGATGGAAGGCACATCGTTGGTCACTGTTGAAGTTGAGCCGGGTTATGATTCCAGGGAAATACTGGCCGACGTTAAAAGTCGCGTCGATGCGATTAGCACTTTGCCGAGCGAAGCCGAAAATCCGGTGATCAGCCTGACGCAACATAAATTTGGAGTGATTACTGTTGCTGTGGCGGGTGATCTCAGTGAGCGTGAAATCCGCGAAATTGGCGAGCAAACTCGGGATGATTTATTACGTTTGCCGGAAATTACCCAGGCTGAATTAAGCGCGGTACGTGACTATGAGATTAATATCACCATTCCGCAAGACCGCCTGCGTAATTATCAACTCACCTTAGAAAAGATCTCCGCGGCGATTCAGAATCATTCCTTGGATTTTTCCGCCGGGAATGTCCGTTCTGAGGGCGGTGACGTGTTGATCCGCTCAAAAGGGCAGGCTTATCAACGTGATGAATTTGAAGCGATAGTGGTAAAAACCAATCCGGATGGTAGTATTTTACGTTTAGGAGATATCGCTGATGTGCAGGATGGTTTTACCGAAGATGCGTTGAAAACACGGTTTAATGGTAAACCGGCCGCGTTAGT
Organism: Pseudomonadales bacterium; assembly: GCA_021736745.1. GTDB lineage: Bacteria > Pseudomonadota > Gammaproteobacteria > Pseudomonadales > IMCC2047 > JAJFKB01. The sequence continues at coordinate 1,456 of JAIPFG010000110.1, read as the reverse complement.
CGATGTCTATCGAATCGGCGATCAAAGCGCCTTAAAAGTGGCCGAGGCCGTGCGGCAATATATTGATCAGCGACAAAGCACTTTGCCGAAAGGTCTGGAGCTGAGTTATTGGGATGATGACTCGGTCATTGTAAAAAACCGGTTGGGCACCTTAGTGCGTAATGCGGTTCAGGGCGGAATATTGGTGCTTGCGCTATTAACGCTGTTTCTGCGACCTGCCATTGCATTTTGGGTGTTTCTCGGTGTTCCCATCAGTTTTATGGGGGCTTTTATTTTTATGCCTGTGTTGGGTGTTTCACTCAATATACTAAGTCTTTTTGGTTTTATTCTGGTATTGGGGATCGTGGTTGATGACGCGATTGTGACGGGTGAAAATGTCTACACCCATTTGCGAACCTCAGAAACAGGCCTTGAGGCGGCGATTCGGGGAACCAAGGAAGTCGCTATTCCTGTGACCTTCGGTGTCCTGACCACCATTGTTGCATTCATGCCATTTACTTTTGTTGAAGGGCGACGGGGAGTGCTTTTTGCCCAGTTGGCGATGGTGGTTATCCCTGTATTGCTTTTTTCATTGATTGAATCCAAGTTTATTCTACCGGCGCACCTGAAACATGTGCGACTGAATAATGGGAGAGAAGGGGCGAGTAAGCGGCTCAGCCAGTGGCAAAAACGTTTTGCCGATGGTTTTGAGCAGTTGATCATCCGCTACTATCGTCCATTGCTCGAAAAATGTATACATCAGCGGTATAACACACTGGTTTTATTTTCCGGTGTGTTAATTGTCATCCTTGCTATTATCATGAGTGGCTGGACAAGGTTCGTTTTTTTTCCAAATATCGCAGCGGAATCAGCGTCGGCAACACTGACTTTTCCAACGGGGACGCCATTAGAAGTGACGGATCGTTATGTTGCAAAAATGGAATCTACGGCAAAACAATTACAAGATAAATATGAAGATCCATTGCTGGGTAAGCCATTGATTGTTAATGTATTATCGGTCACAGGTGCCGCTGGGTTTCGTGCCTCAGGCTCTCACTTGGGACAGGTAAGGTTTGAACTGATTCCCGCAGAAAGCCGAACATCTCCAGTCACTGTTGGCGACCTAGTACGAGAATGGCGGGACTTGATTGGCCCTGTCCCGGGGGCTGAATCCCTCATTTTTCGTTCCGATATTGGTCGGCCCAATACGCCTGTCGACGTGCAGCTTAGCGGGACATCACTGGCCATCTTAGGGGAAGTCGCTGAAAAGATAAAAGCGCGGCTGACCACTTATCCCACGGTCTTTGATATCACCGACAGCCTTTCTGATGGCAAGGAAGAATTGCAGGTTGAATTAACCGAACAGGGATTGGCGCTCGGGCTGACCCGTCGCGATATTATTCTTCAAGTGGGCCGTGCTTTCAAAGGATTTGAGGCGCAGCGAGTGCAGCGTGGTAGAGACGATGTTCGTGTCTTG
>JAIPFG010000109.1 GCA_021736745.1 Pseudomonadales bacterium | reverse complement strand
TGTAGTCGGAAGCTATCTTGTAACCCCCAATCCCAGAGTCGCTGGTACCATTCTCGTTCCTCGGGTAAAAAACTGCATTTTCCGGTCTGCAACCAACGCTTCGCGTTTTTCTCGCCAATGCCAATATCCAGATCCGTTGGAGAGATATTAAAGTCACCCATAATGGCCAGATAGCTATCGGATGATTGATAGTTTTCCAGGTAGCTCATCAGATCCGCGTAGAACTTACGTTTTGCCGGAAACTTTATCTCATGCTGACGGTTTTCTCCCTGAGGGAAGTAACCATTAATAATGGCTAATTGCTCAGTATGGTTGGTTTTCAGGGCATAGCTTCCAATAATGATCCGACGCTGGGCGTCCTCTGTATCCGAGGGGTACCCCTTTTGTATATTGAGGGGCGCTTGTTTTGATAATAATGCCACACCGTAATGGCCTTTCTGTCCATGATAGGACACCTGATACCCCATTGCTTGCACCGCAGCTACAGGGAAGTCTGGGTCGTTTACTTTGGATTCTTGTAACCCAATGACATCAGGCGAGTGCTTATCGATGATTGCCTGCAATTGGTGTAAACGAGCGCGCAAGCCATTGATATTGAATGAAACTATTTTCACGCGAGTTTCCTTAAATTCATGAGTTATAAAAGGGGAAGGGCGATAAGCGCCAACGAGGATAAATAGCCGACAAACCAGACCAGAGAACGCAACAGGTTCATGTCTATCAGATAAAAAAGAAGATAGAGCAGACGGGAAACTACAAATGCAACGGCAAGCATATCTATAAGGGGCTGTTCAGCCTGAGCAAATAAGGCGATAAGTATGCCGGCTGCAAAAAGGGGAAAGGCTTCTATTGTGTTTTCATGTGCGGCCAGTGCACGGTGCCCAAAACCGGTCAGTGTTGATTCCTGCACCCGGGGTTGCCTGTTGTCGTAGCCTCCTTGCCGACTCATTGCCATTGCGACAGGTATTTTGCTGAAAAAGTGCAGCAGAGCGGCGATAAAGAGGCAAGTAATTGCAGTTTCCATTACGACTCCTTGGTTATTTGGGTAACTTGTCGCGAGGAGGGATAAAGAGATGAATACTAAACACGCACTACCCGCGAATCAATCACGCCATCATCATATAAGATGCACCAGCGGTATCCTGGTCTTTGATTTTCGTCCAGCGCATATTCTTTGCTTAAGGGTTTATATTGAACAGGACAGGCGGCTGGCGTTCCTAGCAATCGCACGCCTTCGCGAATTTCATCAAATTCTTGATGTGCATGGCCCCAGACAACTATTTTTTCGCCGGGCCGTGGCACTAAGCGACGGAGCAGCTCATCGCCATTGACCACTTTCATGAGGTCCATCCAGTGGCATTTGATATCGATAATGGGGTGGTGAATCATCACTAAGCAATGTTGAGTCTTTTTGTGCTGCAATAATTGATCCAATTCGTTTAGCTGTTCAGGACCAAGCTTACCGCCCTTTTGTCCTGGAATGCTGCTGTCGAGCAGCAGTACTTGCCAATTCCCACAGATAAAACAGCCCGCGGTCTGAATACCGTACTCAGGCAAAATATCCTTTAATATCGCAGAATGATCGTGATTGCCTGGGATACAACAAACTTTGACGTCTAATCCTGCTAATCGGGCGCCCAAACGGTGATAAATGAGGCGAAAGTCATCCTCATCCATGGTATCCGCAATATCGCCGGTGACCACCAGCACATCGGCTGGCCATAGGGGGTCTTTTAGGGCTGCATCAATAACTTCATCAACCTGTTGTTGCACATTACGACCAGACATTTCGGCATTCTGGTCGGCGCTAAGATGTAGGTCCGTTAGCTGCAATAATTTAACAGGATGAGACATGATCTGCGCCCTAACTGTTTAGCGTTCGGGTAGTATGTCCTTCAATTTGGTGCGCATGTCGCGAAGCGCTGTCGCCGTTGTTTCCCAATCAATACAAGCATCGGTCACAGAAACTCCGTATTTAAGGTCGGCAAGATTTTCCGGGATAGCTTGGTTCCCGGCTTCGATGTTGCTTTCTATCATTAGCCCGATAATTGACCGGTTACCTTCTAGAATCTGACTGGCGACGTTATCCATGACGAGTGGTTGTAAAGCTGGATCTTTGTTGGAATTGGCATGACTACAATCAATCATAATGTTGTTTGCAAGGCCGGCTTTTACCAAACGCTGTTCACACAAAGCGACACTGACGGAATCATAATTAGGCTTACCGCCACCGCCACGTAAGACGATATGGCCGTAAGGGTTGCCTTTCGTGCGGATGATGGCCGCCTGGCCCTGGTGGTTAAGTCCGAGAAAACTGTGTGGATGGGAAACCGATTGCAGCGCGTTGATGGCAACTTCCAAACCGCCATCCGTGCCATTTTTAAAACCAATAGCAACCGATAAACCGCTCGACATTTCCCGGTGGGTTTGCGATTCCGTAGTTCGTGCGCCAATGGCTGACCAGGAGATCAGTTCGTGCAAATATTGAGGGGAGTTGGGGTCGAGTGCTTCAGTCGCGGTCGGCAAACCTAATTCAGCCAAATCCACCAGCAATTTTCGGCCGATATGCAGACCTTTTTCGATATCGAAGGAATCATCCATGTGGGGGTCATTAATTAATCCTTTCCAGCCAACCGTGGTACGGGGCTTTTCAAAATAAACGCGCATCACCAGATAGAGTGTATCACCAACTTCATCAGAGAGTTTTTTTAAACGGGCGGCATAATCTTTGGCAGCGGAGACATCATGAATGGAACAGGGGCCAACCACGACTATCAATCGATGGTCCTTGCGGTCCAGGATATTGCGAATGGTCTCTCGACCCATTAATACCGTTTTGCGTGCTGTGTCAGTTACCGGGATATCTTTCTTAAGTTGCTCCGGCGTGATGAGTACATCCAATGACTCAACGTTAATATTGGTGAGATGTGAATCTGTCATGTTTAAAACCTTTATTGGCCCATCTTCGTGGGCGTTTATTCATCCATCAATCTTTGGGGGCATTATGATATAGCAAAAACCGCTGATGTATAACAGGGCAAGGGCAAAAATGATGCCTTGTTAAATAGCAGAAAAACTCAGAGTTCTTGGAGGTGCTGCATTAGAGGAAAGTAAATGGCTTTTTTAATGGGGAATGATTCCTGTTGAGAAAGGGCTAGAGCACACTGCTCCAATTGGCTATCGCATACTACCTGCGGTAGTTTATTGTTTAGATCAAATGCGATGATCCAGCGCTCATTGGCGATAATAAAGGTGAGCGGAATACTCAGCTGAAAGAGGTTTCCATTGCTGTTGACGCTCAGCCGCCAATCAGTTTCACCTTCATGATGAGTACAGTCAAGCAACCATCTTCCGGATGCATCGGTAACCGTTTTGGTAATGGCTTGAATCACCGCCTGTTTATCCTGAGGCAAAATTGGTGAACCATGTAACGCACTGAGTCGGTCAATCATTTGGGGTAGTTCGGGCAGCATTGTGGTCGTCCAGGGATCGACACCTTGCTCAGCAATATGCATCAGTATTTGTTTCACCGTCGCAGAGATCCATTCCTGCTGAGATGAAATGGCATGATCCGGTTGAGCGTTTTGATATTCATGCCCGCGATATTGGCTTAAAAGCGTACCCTCAGGCAAGGCAGGCAGACACCAATCCTGAGCTAAGCGGGTCAGCATAAACTCAACTTGACTGTTAGTCGGGCGGGATTGCGCCGGATCGGAAACCGTTGGAGCGTTCAAGATGGCTTGGTGTCTAAGCGACGACCAGATACAGCTTAACAGGCTGTTTTCAGCAGGCGCAATGAGTTCGCTGGTCTCTTGGTTCTGATTGATACAGGCAACTAAAGAGAGTTGTTTGATCGCCCGGGTGGCTGCCACATAGATTAAACGCGTGTTTTCCAGTTTGTCCTTGATTGACTGTTCCCGCTTTAAGTAACGATAAAGTGGATCTTCGTCCCCCCCCTTGGGTGATATTGGGCTTATCAATAACTGAGCATCTCCCGCATAGGAGAGTCTTTCCTGCCATAGCAGGAGCTCCCCTTTTTGTGATTGACTGGTGCGATCAAGGCCGGGCAGGATAACGTGATCGAACTCCAGTCCCTTAGCCTTGTGGATAGTCATCAGCTGGACGGCCTGAGTGGTTTCGGCCGGTTTTGCATAAATTCGTTCGACCGCCGCCTTGAAAAGCACCATATCCTCGATATCGCCACCCCTCTCATGCTTTTCCAACAATTCAAAGTAAGCCTCGACCTGAGTTAGATCGTTGCTCGAATTCGCCGTTGCTGGACCACCGAGGATTAACCATAACCCTTCAACCCATTGTCTGAGCGGTTTGCGAGCGCGATGATTGAAGGCTATTTGGATTTGTTGTCGCAGACGATGAATGCGATCTTGGGTTTTGGTCTCTAACCGCGCAAGCAGGGATTCCGACTGCAATATTTCCCAAATACTTGATGTGTCTGATTTTGCATCGCCAATAACCGCTAACTCGGAAAGGTTAAGCCCTGACCAAGGCGCCCGTAAGACGGCAAGCCAGGCGACTCTGTCGGCAGGATTCAGTAAGGCTTGGGTGAGCGCCAACAGATCGCTGATTATTGCCCTGTGTGCAAGGGGCTCAATATCGACACCTGACCAGCGAATACCCGCATAGTGAAGTTGAGGGATGATTGCCCTAAGGTGGGATCGGTTACGCACCAGTATGGCAATCGTATCCGCTGGTGCCTCCTGTTGTGTTTGTTGTATTAGTCTAACGACCTGATCCGCTTCGCGCTGACGAGGCAGGCCTTCAATGCAGGCATGAAATGTCACTGCCTGCTGTTGTTTTTGAAGGCTATAGGCTCTGGATTCTGAATATTTCACGGCGCCGCGAGCGATATCGTCCTGAGTTGGAAAAGCCGTGGCAAAGTGCTGGTTAACCCAATCAACAATGCTTTGGTGAGATCGAAAATTCACTTGTAAATCTAAGGGTTCTAGGGCTACGCCTCCAATACCGAATTGCCTGGCCGCAATAAACAGGCCGACATTCGCGTCGCGAAAACCGTAACAGGATTGCATGCCATCCCCGACAATAAAACAGGTTCTTCCATCCCCCGTTTGCCATCCTTCGGTAAGACGTTCCAACAACGTAAATTGAGCGGACGACGTGTCCTGAAATTCGTCTACCAAGATATGCTTGAGCTGATAATCCAACAAAAGGGCAATATCAGTAGGGGCTTCGTTATGACCCAGCGCTTCGAGTGCGGCAATAGTAATTTGCTGATAATCGAGAAGTCCTTTTTCTCTGAATACAAGCATCAGTTCAGCCGCTAACAATGGCAGCAAATTGGCTAAACGTCCCAATAGTGCCCATTGTTGGTTATCGTATTGGGCCGATGGCAATGCACGAATTTCGAGCAAATAACAAAGACTGTCGGGATGTTCTGCCAGTTGTCCAATCAGTTCGAGTGCCTTGGCTTTCGTCTGACTGTATAGCGTTTTCTCCGAGGCATTGGTCGCAGGGGGAAAGCCTTCGTTTTTAGTTAGCCTTGCCCGCCAGTTACCATTTTGTGTGAGAAGCAGTTCGGCAATCGCTTGCCATTGAGACAAATCCTGCGCTGTAGGCCCAGGAAGCCGTGTCATGTCGGGCGTTAATGAATTGAATTTTTCTTTATTGGGTAGATGCAGTAAATTTTTAGCCGCAAAACTTAGTATTTCGACTAAATCACCCTCGCGGTTTTGGAATATGGCTTTTGCCTGTGACAGCGTGTCTTCAATAAGAGTCTTAAGGCAGTCCTCAAGATACAGCTTAAAGGCATTAAGGTTGTTGCGATTTCCCACCAAGTGCCGTAACCACTGTTCCCGTTTCGCTAAAATATGACAAAACAGCATTTCGATACGTGCGGTATTGTTATCCAGATGGGCAAGTAGATAGGCTAAGTCTTCACTCACCGGCCCCTTTTCAGCAAGCCTTGCGAGTAAATTTCTGGCGGCTTCTTGGTAGAGTGGTTCGGGGTCATCCGCTATCGATGCTTCACCACCAATACCGCTTAATAGCGGCGACTGTTGCACCAAGGACATACAAAAGCTATCAATCGTTTTAATTTTTAAACGATTGGGGTTTTGCAACAATTGCCAGTTTTGTTGTTGATCTTGGCGCAGCACCGCCCGCGCCAATAGACGCAATTCATTTTTATGTGGTTCCGTCGGTGTCTCGGTTGCTCCATCCTGTAGTGCCTGCAAGATACGCTGGCGCATTTCATTAGCCGCTTTGCGGGTAAAAGTGATGGCCAAGATTTCCTCCGGCTGCTGCACTTGGGCCAAAAGTGTTAGCAACCGTTTGGTTAACAACTCAGTTTTGCCAGACCCCGCTGGTGCTGTCACGGCAAAAGAGCGTTTAGGATCTAATGCCAATGACCTTTGTTGCTGGTCGATAACCTCCATCATAGCCTCTCCCGGTCAAAACTACGTGAGTCGTTAACCCTGCATAGCGCGGAAAGATGACAGTATTTACATGTTCCAAGTGATTTTGGGTCTACATTTGCCTGTCCCGCTTTGAATGACTGCATTAAATTTTCCAAACGGGTACGCCACTCTGATATTAATTCAGTCCATTCAACGGGCATGTCCCAAAAGCGGGTTTTATCCAGGGAAGTAATGCCTGCGGCGATATTTTCTTCCCGCGAGATACCCACAAAACCCTGCTTATCACTATTAATTTGGGCAAAGGCGAGAGCGCTAATATCCCCGCCCCATAAGTCAGTTTCCAGGCAAAGGCTATAAAGAGGCAATTGTGGTTCTTCAAGCCGCTCCCCTTGCCAATCCTTAATACTACAAGCCCCCGTCTTATAATCGATGAGCAACAAACTGCCATCTTGCAAACGGTCAATACGGTCAATACGAATGCGCAGGGGGGTGTCCGTGATCTGAATAATGGCAGAATATTCGGTTGCAACTACAGAGAAGGGTTGACGTGCCTCTTCGATAAACAGCCAAGCTCTGGTCAATTCCTTTAATCGGACAATCTCCAGTTTGATCATGGAGTCTCCGAGCAAGTCCGGACGGGTCTTGGCCAAATTAAGCACCGCGCTGGCCGCTGCATTATTAACCACTTCATCCAGCTCGGCTGGACTGATATGGGTCATTTCTTCGGTATTTTTTAGTCGACGCCAAACAAGTTCCAGCGCGCGGTGTAACATAATCCCTTTTTGCTGAGGGGTGATGTGGTAGGCGGAATCTTCTAATGGCTTGGCGTTCAGCCGGTGCCATGCAAATGCTTTAAAAGGGCAGGAGGCTTGGTTTTTAAGGACTTGGGTGCCGCCCTTGAGTAATTGCTTAGGGTCTGCCAGTTCCGGCGCCTGAGTATCAGGCTGCGTCTCTAAAATTCTCGACTCATATAGGATCGGGTAATAGGGGTGGGAATATGCCGTTACTTTCCAGTTGTCGGTGGTTTTGAGTGGAAAGTCTGCCAGCAAATGACTGGCACGTAAACTTTGGTCCTGATCCTGTAACGCATAGCTCGCGATTAGGGTTTCGGTGCTGTGCAGATAATCGTTAAATAAGGATTGGGTAAAAGCCAACTCCTTGTCAGCACTGGCATGAGGCATATTGCTGGCACGCTGAACCTCTATCGGGATCAAAGGGTGCGGGCTGGGGGATGGTGGCCAAACATGATCATTGACGCCGATTAACCAGATCGCATCGAAACTCAGTCCACCGCCTTCCAACATACCTAAGATCTGTATTGGAGAACGCGCCGATTCGGCCTGAAACTCAATATTAGAGATAAAGGAATTCAGTAAGCCTAGCGCCTGCTCCCAAGTTACGTCACCACAAATCTCGGACATGAGTAAAAACTCATCCAAAGCATTATGCCATCGACTGATCTGCTGAAACTCAATACTGTCCAATCGCCGATTTCCGGGCCATTGAAATATATCCAATAAAGTCGTAATAACCTGCACCCAATGACGGAGAGGGTGTTTCCCTTGAGATATCAAAGTACCCGCTGACTGCAGCGCTTCAAGCCAAACTGAAAGAGCGGCATCCGGCTCAGAAACCTTCAGTAATATTTTATGGACTTGATCGAGAGTAAGCGCGGGGTATCCGGTCTGACGTATTGCTAGCTCTGCACGATGCAGAGTAGGGTGGAATTCCTCTTGTTCAAAAAAGAAGGGCAAGCGTATCAACTTCAGCCAGTCATTTATCACCGTTTCTCCCTGCTGCAGTTTTAGCAGGGTCAGTGCAGCACAAATGATAGGCGCGTCTCCCAGACTGGTCCCGGCACTGATATTGTAAGGTAGCTGATAGCGTGCATTGGCCGGAAGAATAGATTGGGGTTCGAACTCCGCGCTGAAGATACGTTCCAATTGGCTTCTTCTTTGCTTTAAGTCAGGCACAACCAAGGAAATCCGTAGTTCGGGTTGTTGCCTAATTTGTTCCTTGATCCAGTGAGCGGCAAAACGCAATTCCTGTTCGACATTGTCGCACGCTATGGCGAAATAGTTACGGGCAATAGGTTTTTGCTGGGCGACGGACAATGTCGCGCCCGTATTTTTAAGGAGGGTTGAGAAGAGCGGTGGAATTTGCTGAAACCCCAGCGTTAGGATTTGAGGTGGAGAAGGCAACTTGTGGTCATTGAAAGCATTAGCGACATGGGTAGCTCTTTCAGCAAAACTGACATACCCCTGATCCTGACAAGTATCTCTAAAGTGATTTGACCAAAGAGCAAAGCGGGCACAGTCTGGGTGGCTTTTGAAGGCTGAACTGATTGCTGTCTCCCACAGCAATAGGGTTCGATTGGCTGACATCGCCAGTTTAGCCGTAGCGTGAGGTTTGAGTAAGGCATTTTTCTGATCCTCCCGAATAATTTTTTCCCAGAGCAGAAGCTCTTGGGAATGGCTTAGGGAGGAAAAGGTAAGCGCTTGGTGATGGCCCTGCATAATCAAATCCTGCCAACAGCACTCTACCCAATCCTCAAGAGGATAAATTATGGGTGCCCGCCAGACACAATTCCCCTTATCGGATTGGTGCTCAT
>JAIPFG010000108.1 GCA_021736745.1 Pseudomonadales bacterium | reverse complement strand
AGATTGTCGCAGAACGCTATCCTGCGAACGACTGGAATATCTATACGGCACAAGCTTCCGATGGCGACAACTGGGCTGATGACTCACCGCTGTGCCGCGAAATTTTGCTTAACAAGTTGCTACCCAAGGTGCAATATTATACCTATGTCGAGATAACTCCCCGCGACCACCAGGCTCTATGGTATGCCTATGAAGATATTGCGGAAAAATTCCCCAATCAGTTCGCAATGCAACAAATTGTTGGGCTGGATGATATTTACCCGGTATTCCACGGTTTATTTGAAAGGAAGACCAAATGAGCGATCACCCTTCGGATAAAAACAAATCGCCCGAAAAAGGAAAAGAAACGAGCGCTAATGGCGAAGGCTCTCTGGAACCTAAGGTAAAATCTCAGGGGGAATCACACGCAGATAACCAGGCATCCCAAGCTTCTCCTCAAAATAAAGGCAAAACCGATAATAAAGATCGGTTGACCAAACCAGAGCCCAGTTTAATTGCAGAAGGTTCAGAGTGGACCTTTGCTCATCTCGAAGCCTATGAGGCTGAAATAGCCCGGGTTGCTGAAAGCTATCGCCTTGATACTTATCCCAATCAAATTGAGGTCATCAGCGCCGAGCAAATGATGGATGCTTATTCTTCCACCGGAATGCCGGTAGGCTATCACCATTGGTCTTTCGGTAAACAGTTTCTCTCAACAGAACAGCGATATAGACGAGGTCATATGGGCCTTGCCTATGAACTGGTTATTAATTCCAATCCTTGTATCGCCTACCTGATGGAGGAGAATACACTCACGTTACAGGCCTTAGTCATCGCTCACGCCTGTTTTGGGCACAATTCATTCTTTAAAGGCAATTACCTGTTTAAAACCTGGACCGACGCGAGCGCCATTGTTAACTATCTTCTGTTCGCCAAAAACTATATCGCCTCCTGTGAAGAGCGCTACGGCATTGAAGCCGTTGAAGGACTGCTCGATTCCTGTCATGCCCTGATGAATTACGGCGTGGATCGGTATCGTCGGCCAACACCTATCTCGGCAGAAGAAGAACAACAACGCCAAACTGAACGTGAAGAATATCTCCAGCAGCAGGTAAACGATCTTTGGCGTACTGTCCCGAAGAAAAAGAAATTAGCGGAAGAAACTGCTTTTCGTTTTCCCTCCGAACCCCAGGAAAATATGCTGTACTTTATCGAAAAAAATGCCCCTCTCCTGGAATCCTGGGAAAGAGAGGTGGTCAGAATTGTCCGCAAAATCGCCCAATATTTTTACCCTCAGCGACAAACCAAGGTCATGAACGAAGGCTGGGCGACCTTTTGGCACTATACGCTACTCAATACGCTCTACGATGAAAAGAAAGTGAGTGACGGTTTCATGTTTGAATTCCTGCAGTCTCATACCAACGTCGTTTATCAACCTGATTTTGACTCGCCTTACTTTAACGGCATCAACCCCTATACGCTTGGCTTTGCTATTTTTTCAGACATTCGTCGAATTTGCGAAAATCCGACGGAAGAGGATAAAGCCTTTTTCCCTGACTTTGCTGGGGCCGATTGGTTAGACACCCTGCATCACGCCATGAAAAACTATAAAGATGAAAGCTTTATCCTACAGTTCTTATCCCCTAAGGTGATCCGTGATCTTAAACTATTTTGCATTTTGGATGACGACAAGAACAGTGAAATTGAAATTACCGCCATACATGATGACCCCGGTTATAAAGATATTCGTGAAGGACTGGCACAGCAGTATAACTTGAGCGTGCAGGAACCCAATATTCAAATCTACTCCGTCAACCTTCGTGGAGATCGTTCTATCACACTACATCACCGGCAGCAGAATCGAATTCCTTTGGATCAAGAAGACGCCAAAGAAGTATTGAAACATTTTCATCGCCTCTGGGGTTTTGATGTCCACTTGGAATCCATTTGCGACAACAAAGTGACGGCCAAATTTGTTTGTAACGATGCAACCTTAAGAGAAGAAATTGACAGTACCGAGGAAGAAGATTTGGATGAGTAACTTTTGATTGAAGTATTCTGAAATCCCTCTGTTTTTTATTACAGAGAGCAATATCCACATTATTCGACCTAAACAATTTACCGCCCCGAGCGCCCTTTGATAATTTTCACCACCAGCCAGTCACCCATCACATAAAATCGCTTAGACTGGCAACGACTAGCCAAAAGCAACCTGCAAAATAGTGTAATTCTGTGAAATAGGGTGTATCTCCAATGCTTTTACTATTCCCTGATAAATCCTGTTTCCATCGTTATAACGCACGATCGGCGATTATAAAAATGTCTTGAGTAGTTTAGAATGACTAAGCTGGTTCAAATCAAGGAAGCCGTCACCCCTTACCAATGAATATAAAAACCTAACATGGATATTTATTTAGTCGGCGGCGCCGTGCGCGATAAACTCCTTGGCTACCCTTACCACGAAAAGGACTGGGTAGTCGTCGGTGCAACTCCTGAAGAAATGTTGGCGCTGGGTTACCGGCAAGTAGGTAAAGATTTTCCTGTGTTTTTACACCCTAAAACACAGGAGGAATATGCCTTAGCGCGTACCGAGAGAAAAACAGGCAAGGGTTACAAAGGCTTTATTTGCGACAGCAGCACGGCCGTCACCTTAGAGCAGGATTTGGCGCGCCGAGACCTGAGCATCAATGCGATGGCAGAAACCCTAAATGGCGAATTAATTGATCCCTATAACGGTCGCAAAGACTTAAAAAACAAGGTATTAAGGCATGTGTCGACCGCCTTTGCAGAAGACCCTTTACGGGTACTGCGCGTTGCTCGTTTCGCCGCACGTTATCATCACCTTGGTTTTACCATCGCCGATGAGACCCTCACATTGATGCAACAAATTGTGGCATCAGATGAAATCTCACATCTCGTTCCTGAACGTGTGTGGCGCGAGATTGAAACAGCGCTGAACGAACAAGCACCCGAAGAGTTTATTCGCGTTTTGCGTCGCTGCGGAGCCTTAAGCGTTATTTTTCCTGAACTCGATCACTTGTTTGGCATTCCCCAAACGGAAAAATATCACCCGGAAATTGATACCGGCGAACATGTGTTAATGGCCTTGCAACAAAGCGTCAAACTGGCGGCTACCGCCGCTGTCCGCTATGCCGTTTTGTTGCATGATCTTGGCAAAGGTTTAACACCCCCAGATCAATGGCCTGCCCACATAGGACACGAGAAAAAAGGGGTGCGTTTAATTGAGGGGGTGGGGCAACGGATTAAAGCCCCTAAGCATTTTAGCGAACTTGCGAAACTGGTTGCCCGCTATCACACCCATTGCCATCGTGCCTTGGAAATGCGTCCGATAAAAATTATGGCGCTACTGGAAAATACCGACGCACTCAGGCGCCCAGACCGATTTCAGCAATTTCTAACAGCATGTGAAGCCGATGCCCGCGGCCGCTTAGGGCTTGAAGACAGGCCTTATCCCCAGTCTCAATACCTCCACCAAGCTCTCGACTTAATTAGCCAGGTTAATGTCAAGCCCTTGATCAAGCAGGGGTTTAAAGGGCCAGCCTTGGGCGATGAGCTGCGCATACGGCGGATTCGTTTAATCCAGCAATTGGATAAAGACAAGAGGTTAGAGAGTGGGAACTAAACCGACCGCAAAAGTCGCCCTGATTACCGGTGCCGCCAAACGCATTGGCGCCGCATTAGCTCGAAGCCTACACCAGTCGGGCTTTAATATTCTGATTCATTACGGCTCCTCTAAAAAGGAGGCTGTCGCATTGCAAGCCGAACTGGAGAGCCTGCGCCCCAACTCAGCACTCTGCCTATGCGCCAATTTATCTCAATTATCTGAGCTTACGCAACTGGGTCAAAAGGCGCTGTGTGCCTGGGGGCGTATTGATGTTCTGATTAACAATGCATCACGCTTTTACCCGACCGAACTTGATCATTTTACCCTCAGCCAGTGGGACGAGTTAATCAACACAAATTTACGTGCTCCCCTGTTTTTATCTCAAGCGCTAGCTAAAACGCTTAAACAACATCACGGATGCATTATTAACCTCGTCGATATTTATGCGGAAAGGCCTCTAAAAAACCATCCAATTTACAGTATAAGCAAAGCGGGTTTGGGAATGCTGACCAAGAGTCTAGCGCTTGAATTAGGACCCGATGTCAGGGTCAACGGAATTGCACCGGGCGCAATACTTTGGCCCGAAAATGTTTCGGGGCTCAGTCAAACTGATCAACAAACCCTGCTTCAACGCACAGCACTTAAGCATCAGGGAGACCCTGAGGATATTTGTAAGGCCACCTTATTTCTGATTAATCAAGCGCCTTATATGACAGGACAAATTCTGAATCTTGATGGCGGCAGAACGCTTAATCAATAACCCTAAAGCAGTTAAGATGTCTCTGAAATCACCTTGCCACGCCAAGTAAAATCCACTTTCCAAAGCGCTTGACGCGATTTGTCATACTCCCGCCAAAGATCAAAACAGCACTTACCGCTACCCGGTAACAACTCCTTGGCTGCGATTTCAGACAGAGGTAAAAGCACGTGAGCCTGCTCAACAATTTCGGTACGTGGTAATAAAATTCCCTCATAGACACCGACACAATCGCCATAGGTCAGCACATCAACATCCAGGGTTCTTGCGCTGAATTTCGGGCTATTGCGATCACGACCATTTTGGTCCTCAACCTGTTTAATCAATTGTATTAAATTTGCCAGGGGGATTTCCGTATCAACACCTACGACTAGATTATAAAAAGGCGCCCCCTTAAAGCCGACGGCGGCACTTTCATAGACCGATGAAATACTCAGCTCACCTAACAGGTCCGTCAGCATTTCCAAAGCGGCGCAGATATGCCGATGCCTTTGGATATTGCTGCCGATACCGAGGAATACTTTAGGCATGCGAAAAACTCACTTTTTTTCCCGCTCAATAATCACACCCACATCACGAGCACCCCTGACCGCGCCAGGCTTGCTCAAACGCAGACGTAACCAAGGCACATTAAACTCTTCCATCAGGATGCTCGCTACCTGTTCAGCCATGGTCTCAACTAACAGAAATTTACTCTCGCTGATAAAAGCAATAAGACGCTTGGAGACCGCCTTATAATCCAGGGTATCCTCAATTTTCTCACTCTGTGCAGCCTTATAAATATCCGTCGCCATATCCAAATCCAGACTGACAACCTGTTTAACTTCACGTTCCCAATCATAGATACCGATGACGGTTTCTATTTCCAGCTCTCGAATGTAAACAATATCCATCGCTTTCCCCACACTTGACCAACTAAACAGTTATTGACCAATAGGTGCCAGTTCCTCTAATGGCCACCTCGGTCGGCACTTTATCTCCAGCCCTTCTCTTTGACCAGACAAAAGCCGCTGACAACCGGCAAAGGCAATCATAGCGCCGTTATCCGTACAATACTCTGGGCGTGCATAAAACAAGACTTTACCGGATTTTTTCTCAAGCATTTCGTACAGACCAGCCCTGAGACGTTGGTTTGCACTGACACCACCCGCTATCACCAGCCGGTCATAACCAGTTTGTTCTAATGCACGTTTGCATTTGATAACTAAGGTTTCCACCACAGCGGTTTCAAAGGCCAGGGCAATATCTGCGTTTAACTGCTCATCCAAAAGATCATCTTGGCAATATTCAGCGATACAATTTCTCGTATAAGTTTTCAGGCCACTGAAACTAAAATCCAGGCCGGGGCGGTCAACCATCGGTCTTGGAAAAATGAATCTTCCCGGTGTTCCCTTTAGCGCCATAGAGGCTATCGCTGGCCCGCCGGGATAATCCAGATTAAGCATTTTCGCGGCCTTATCGAAAGCTTCCCCTGCAGCGTCATCAACCGACTCACCCAATAACTGATATTGGCCTATCCCCAGCACACTAACCAATTGAGTGTGGCCACCGGATACCAATAGCGCCACAAAAGGAAAGGTCGGTGGCTCGTCCTCTAACATGGGCGCCAACAGATGCCCTTCCATATGATGTATACCAAGGGAGGGCACCTGCCAGGCAAAAGCTAACGATTTTGCCACGGAGGCCCCAACCATCAGCGCCCCAATAAGCCCGGGGCCGGCAGTATAGGCAATACCATCAACCATATCCGAGGTACAATGAGCCTGCGCTAAAACCTCTTTAATCAGTGGTAATACGCGGCGAACATGATCACGCGATGCAAGCTCGGGAACCACACCACCATATTCAAGATGCAAATCCACCTGACTGTATAATGCCTCACCTAACAGACCTATTTCACTGTCATACAGTGCGACACCTGTTTCATCGCAAGACGTTTCTATACCCAATACTTTCATTTAAACCAACCTTCTCTATGCTAGCCTTGAGTGATATTGCCCCAATCCAAAGAAAAACCTTTCCACCGACTGTTAAAATTTTGCATTTCCACTCATTTGGGATTAGAATGCGCGCCCCTAGGTATGTAGGTATGGGAAACTAATTAGGTGCGGGGTTTTACCAAATTGGCCCGCTAATTGAAACACAAAAGGTTAAAAAACAGGTAAGATTAATGCCTTCAGTAAAGATGAAAGAGAACGAGCCCTTTGATATTGCGTTACGTCGTTTCAAACGCTCTTGTGAAAAAGCCGGTGTATTGGCTGAAGTTCGCCGCCGTGAATTTTACGAAAAGCCCACCTGGATCCGTAAGCGCAAAGCTGCAGCTGCGGTTAAGCGTCATGCAAAAAAAGTACAGCGCGAAAACCGTCGCATGGAACGTCTTTACTAGTCATTTAGATCAACTTCAGCATTCTCCCTTCAACCAGGTTGCACCATGTCTGAATTGAAACAGCGCTTGACCGACGAAATGAAAGTCGCTATGCGTGCAAAGGATAAAGCTAGACTTGGCGCAATCCGTTTGATGCTGTCCGAGCTGAAACGTGTCGAAGTCGATGAACGCATCGAACTCGATGATGCCCGCATTATCACCATTCTGGACAAGATGCTGAAGCAACGCCGCGACTCTATTCAGCAATTTGAGAAGGCAGAACGTCAAGACCTAGCGGACATAGAAGTGGCTGAACTCAAGATTATTCAAGAGTTCATGCCCGCCGCACTCAGCGCGGAAGAAATAGATCAACTGATAGACCAGGCCATCGCTAGCACCGGCGCCAGCACAATCAAAGATATGGGCGCCCTCATGGGTGTGCTCAAACCCCAGTTACAGGGTAAAGCCGATATGGGCCAAGTCAGCCAACTGATTAAAAACCGTCTCAACTAATCAGTTATCCCTGATTTATCCAGCTTGATAGTGCTTGGCATTTTTGTTTCACTCGTTATCGTCACCTGACAAACCGGCGCAGTAAAACAGCCCCCCGAAATCGAACAACTCCCTGCCGTCGTTTAAGCAGAGGTTCCCTTATAAAATACTTACAGCGATAATAGGCTGCTATGGCTGGCCGCATTCCCCAAAATTTTATTGATGAGCTTCTCGACCGTACCGACATTGTCGAACTGGTTGACGCCCGGATAGGCTTACGTAAAAGTGGTCGTAACTATACAGGGCTATGCCCCTTCCATCAGGAAAAAACGCCCTCCTTCAGTGTCAGTCCCGACAAACAATTTTATTACTGTTTTGGCTGTGGCGCTGGAGGCAATGCCATTGGATTTTTGATGGAGCATGATCGACTAGAATTTCGCAACGCCGTTGAAGAGCTGGCCAAAAAAGCCGGACTGGAAGTACCCGATGATGCCGCACCCATAAATCCAGAAATACAGAAAAGACAAAGTTCCCTGTTCACCCAACTGGAAAAAGCACAAGCCTATTATCAACGGCAACTACGCGAGCACCCACAGCGTAATCGGGCTATCGACTACCTTAAAAACCGCGGTGTTACTGGCGACATCGCAAAAACTTTTGGCATTGGCTATGCCCCACCGGGTTGGAATAATCTGGGTAAAGCCTTGGGCTGCTCGGAAGAAGACGAACAACAGCTGATTGAAGCAGGTATGTTGGTCGTCAAGGACGATCGCCCTCACACCAACAAAAGGGAATCCTATGATCGATTTCGTGACCGCATCACCTTCCCAATTCGTGACAATCGCGGCCGAACCATCGCCTTTGGTGGCCGTGTTTTGGGTGATGACAAACCTAAATACCTTAACTCTCCAGAATCTCCAGTTTTCAGCAAAGGCCGAGAACTTTACGGTCTTTTCGAAGCTCGTCAAGCCAGCAACCGGTTGACCCGACTGGTTATTGTTGAAGGCTATATGGACGTCATCGCATTAGCCCAACACGACATCCTAAATGCCGTCGCTACTTTAGGCACAGCCACTAGCCGGGAGCATTTAAGTAAACTCTTTCGTATGGTTTCAGAGGTGGTATTTTGTTTCGATGGCGACCAAGCTGGCCGACAAGCTGCCGAGCGAGCACTTGATACGTCACTTCCAATAATGGAGGATGGCAGGCAGGTTCGCTTCATGTTTTTACCGGAAGGAGAGGATCCGGATTCAATCGTTCGCAAAGAAGGCAAGACCACCTTTATGGAGCGAATTGATAATGCGCTTTCTTTGCCAGACTTTTTTTTCGATTCATTAAGCCAACAAGTCAACTTGACGACACTGGACGGGAAAGCCCGTTTTAGCAAACTGGCGCTAAAAAAACTGCAACCCATGCCCAATGGAGTGCTTCGCCAGCTGATGCTCGACCAGCTGGCTAAGTTAAGTCATTTATCACTGGAACGATTGCTAGCTTTTGCCCCTCAAGAAGAGTCTCCACCCATCGAAAGCTATGACGAGGAAGTGCATACTCAATACAGCACGAGAGAAAGCCGAAACCCCCAAAGACGCTCAGGTCAAAACCAGCCACGCCGCAACGTGCGAACACCAGCTGAATGGGCTACTTTGTCACTCTTACATCATCCACAATTTATTGAACACCTTGAAGATTTTCCTGAATTAAGCGATGCCGATTCTCCGGGAGCTGAATTATTACATGAACTTATTCAGTTATTACGAGAAAACCCATCGCTTACTCCCGGCGGAATTATCGGACACTG